>NZ_JACJFF010000132.1:0-14032 GCF_014164465.1 Vibrio sp. SG41-7
CTCTATAAGCATTTGCCATTCTTGATTGGTGTGTCGTTTTCCCATTTTAAATCTCCTCATGGTTGGAGACTTGATCTTATTATTCGTGATAGGTGATTAGAATGCGGGGTTTATGGAGCGCTTACAATATGATTGGGCTTCACTCGATGAGCTAATCATATTGAAGCGAGAAAAGCTTTGTTAAACCAGAATAAAGTTAAGCCCTAGCGTTGTGCTAGGGCTTATCGTGTTTACTTAGTTTACTTAGTTTACTTAGTTTATTTAGCGCGTTTAGCTTACTTAACCTTTGCTTAGTTTAAGCACTAGAGAGGCTTTCAATCCGCCCATTGAGCTCTTGCTGAGCGTTAGGCTGCCTCGGTAGCTGTGCGCCATTTCATTCACGATGTTAAGCCCCAATCCTGTTCCCGGTGTGGTTTCATCAAGTCGAACACCACGTTTGGTGACTTGCTCAAGCTTCTCTTCAGGAATGCCTTGGCCATCATCTTCAATCACCAATTCAATGTTGCCATCGTTGAGTTCATTCGAATGGACTCGGATAATGCTGCTCGCCCATTTGTAACTGTTCTCGAGTAGGTTGCCGACCATTTCATCAAGGTCGGTTTTCTCTACTGCCACTTCAATCTCAGAGTCTAGCTCATTAATTATGGTGACTTCGTTGGCTGCGTAGACTTTATCAAACGCCATTGAGATAGCTTCAACACGCTCACAAGGTGATGACTTCACCGAAAGAATGTTCATTGCACCTGCCATGCGTGCACGGCCAAGATGATAATCTATTTGGTTCTGAATCTGATGAATGGGTTGCTGTAACAATGTTTTGTCATCGTCTGGAAGTCGCTCTATCTCATTTTTCAAAACCGACAGCGGTGTTTTCAACGCGTGAGATAGGTTTCCAGCGTGGTTACGAGCTCGTTCTAATAACTCTTGATAGTGGAAGAGCAGGGCATTGAGGTCAGAAACCAAAGGAGAAACTTCTTTCGGGTAGTTGTCGCTTAACCCTTGTTGCTCGCCGTTTCTTAACATCACCAGTTCACGTTGCATCTTACTGAGTGGCAATAGTGACCAGCTGACTTGAATACCAATCAACATCAGCACGCCCACAAACAGCAACATCAGAATCAACCAGACTTGACCTGTAAGTTCGGTCAGTGTGGATTCTAATGGGTCTTCATCAATACCAATGGTGATCGTGACAGGATCGTTCAGTTCAGGCAGATAGATATCCTGCTCGATGTAAATAAGCTTTTCTTTCTCAGGCCCTTTGATTGAAGTATGAATCGGCGAACGCTTGATGGTGAGGTCTTTGTCCCATAGAGATCGAGATCGAATAATCTGGTCTTGAGTAGCGGCTCGCCAATAAATACCACTGTAGGGTTGGTTAAACCTAGGGTCAGACAGACGCTCTGCCATGATGAGGTTACCACTGTCGTTGGTTTCTATGTTGGCGGTTAACTCGTCCATGGTTAGGCTGAGCTGTTGCTTGACGTCATCGACCAAGTAATCGTTAACCAACTTAGGTATTCCGACGCCTGCCGCTAATATCATCGCACCTAGCCAAAAAGCCGCGGCGAGGAGCAAGCGGCTTTTTAGACTGACGTTTTTAAGTGTTCGTTTTTTTAGATTCATACGTTACCAGCCTGTCTTTGCTCATCTTGCTATGAGAGCAACGACGATCAGCACAGGCTGTCCACTAATTGGAGATTGCTCTTAGCTTAATTAAATACAGCATTATTCAGCATTCAGTTGGTAGCCAAGGCCACGAACGGTTTTGATGATCTTTGGTGCGATTTTCTTACGAATACGACCGATGAACACTTCAACCGTGTTTGAGTCGCGGTCGAAGTCTTGCTTGTAGATGTGCTCGACCAACTCAGTGCGCGAGATAACTTTGTTTTGGTTATGCATGAAGTACGCGACAACTTTATATTCTAGCGCCGTGAGGCTAACCGCTTGACCTTGCCACAACACTTTAGAGCTGCGTGTGTCTAGGCTTAGATCTCCAATTTGAAGTATAGGAGCAGCACTGCCTGACGCTCGGCGTAGTTGAGCACGAATGCGGGCTATCAGCTCGACCATTTCGAATGGTTTAGTTAGGTAGTCATCAGCACCTGCATTCAAGCCTTCTACACGTTGGGTAAGCGTGTCACGCGCACTTAAGATAATCACTGGCGTGTTAATGTTTTCGTCTCGAATGCCTTTTAATACGGTTAGGCCATCCAGCTTAGGTAGACCTAAATCGAGAACAATAGCATCCCACTCTTCTGATGTTGCACGGTAGAGTGCGTCGATACCGTCTTGAGAAAGTTCCGGAACCCAGTCGGCTCCCTCAAGGGTTTCTAGAATTTGTTGTCCCAAGCGAGGTTCGTCTTCAACGACTAAAATTTTCATAATTGTTCTTCTTAATTCTTGTAATGACTGTTCGTTGTGCTTAATTGCTCGTCGTGATCAATGGCGTCTTTAAAGTTGCGGCGCTTACTTATTCACCGTGCTTAATTGCGTCTTTAAAGTTTCGTCCTTTAATCATGAGCATTTCTAACGTCTCAGCGTTGTATTCGACTTTGATGATGTTGTTTTGGTAATTGATTTTTAGTTCATACACCCAAATGTCGTCATCTTCTTCTAGCTCTACTTTAATGATTCTGCCATGAAGATCGTTCTCAACGGCCGCATACATTTCTGAGAAAGGGCGAATATAGCCTTCGCGTACGGCTTCGTAGACTTCGTCTTGATCTTCTTCAAATTCGATACGGGTTCCCGCTTTATGGACATCTTGTACAAGATCATGACCGTTATGATCTGAGTCAGCCCACGCACTAGCGGCGACACATAAGCCTAAGCTTAAAGAAAACATAGAAATCATAACTTTACTAAACATAGCGAATCCTAGAGAAGGTTGATAGCGTTCAGTATAAAAAAGTAATTCTGAACAGAAAGTGAACCTGATGAATAATGAGATTTAGGTTATCAAAAAATGAGATGTTAACGTTGCTGAAGTTCGTCTTCGAAGATTTTGTCTCTCATTTTCCAAAAGCGCCCGACTTTACGTGCAATCACGAATTGAGGTGGGCGGAATCTATGTTGGTGAGCAACCACTTTCGTTGGTGAGGCTTCCTCAAAAGGGCGGTGTCTGTCGGCAAGGTGAGGGCGAACAAACTGATCCTTAAAGTTCTGCTTCTGTTTCTTGGTGGTTAATGACCAAAATTCATGCACTTGTGCTTGGTTTTCGCCACGGTAAGTGACTTTAAGTTGCGACTTACCTTTGTCGTCCTTGAGAACGTTAAGATCCATCTCTAAACACTCAAACACCAACGCATCTTTTAAGTTCAGTGCTTCTTTAAGTTTTTTATCTGGGTCGACTAAGGTTGCATCGCACTCATGGCAAATGCGCGCGGCAATGTCATTGTCAGCGCCGCATTCACCGCAGTATTTGGCTCGGAAGCGATAATTACAGTGTTCGCGTTCGCCCGTGTCTTCATCGGTAAAGTAGCCTTGGCATTTACGGCCAAAGTGCTCTAGCAAGAAGCCATTGCTGTCTAGCTTGCCCCAGAAGTTATTGTTGAAGCCGCATGCAGGGCAGGGGATGGTGATGATTTCACTGTCTGAGTCGGGTTTAGGGTCGCCCACTTCAGGTTGGTAAAGATCGTAACTGTTGCCAGCATAGTCGAGCACCAAACACTCTTTTTTACCCGGCGATAAGCGTAAGCCACGGCCAACGATTTGTTGATACAAACTGATGGACTCTGTCGGGCGTAAAATCGCGATTAAATCGACATGAGGGGCATCAAAACCTGTGGTTAATACCGATACGTTAACCAAGAACTTGATTTTACGTTCTTTGAAGTCACTGATGATTTGGTCACGTTCGAGAGTTGGTGTGTCGCCGATTACGATTGACGATTCACCTTCAGGCAGTAAGCCAAGGATCTCTTGTGCGTGTCTAACTGTGGCAGCAAATACCATGATCCCTAACTTGTCTTTGGCCAGTTCAATGATCTGGTCGACAATTTGTGGGGTCGCACGTTTAGATTGCTCGATCACCATATCGAGTTCGGCTTCTTTGTAACGGCCTGTACTTGCAGGTTTTAGCTGTGAGAAGTCATAGCTCAATACTGGCGCATCGATCATGCGTGCTGGTGTTAGAAAGCCTTCGTCCAACAAGTAGCGAATCGGTAACTCGAAAATACAATCTCTGAAAAACCTAGGCTCTTCAGATCGTACTTGTCCACGCGTGTGATACTGATAAAGCCAACCCATACCAAGACGATAGGGGGTGGCGGTCAGTCCAAGCACCTTGATGCCCGAATTATTCTCGCGCAAGTGGGTGATCACTTTTTGGTAGCTACTGGTCTTTTCATCTGGCACACGGTGGCATTCGTCGATAACCAACAGTGAAAATTGGTTAGAGAATGAATCGAGGTTGCGAACCACAGATTGAACCGAAGCAAACACCACTTGTTGGTCTGTCTCTTTTCGCCCTAAACCCGCAGAGAAAATTGAGCCTTTTAGCCCATAACCTTCATACTTTTCATGGTTTTGTTCGACCAACTCTTTAACGTGAGCGAGTACCAGCACTCGACCTTTCGCAAGCCTTGCTAGCTCTGCAATCACAAGGCTTTTCCCTGCGCCTGTAGGCAACACAAGAACAGCCGGTGTTTGGTGTTTTCTGAAGTAATGAATCACTGATTTTACAGAATCAGCTTGGTACGGGCGGAGTGTATACATATCGCGTCTTGTAGGGTAGAAAACAAATAGTGTGAAATAGCTCAACTAATTGAGCAAAGGTGACTATAATACCCGACTTAGATTAGTTGAGGTATTCATGCGTTTAGATAAATTTCTGTGCGATGCGTTAGGCGTCACTCGAAGAGAAGCAACACACTTATTAAAATCCAAGGCAGTGACAGTAAATGATGTCATTCAAAAAAGCGGTTCACTCAAGGTAACTGAAGAGTGCGTTGTGGAATGGCAAGGCAATGAACTGAATGTTCACGGCCCACGTTACATCATGCTTTATAAGCCAGAAGGCTTTGTTTGTTCGCATGAAGATGGCGCAAATCGTATCGCCTTTGAATTACTCGATGAAATCAAAATGGACAAGCTGCACTTTGCTGGTCGTCTAGATATTGATACGACGGGTCTTGTGTTGATTACCGATGATGGTAAGTGGTCTCACCGCATCACATCACCAAAGCACAAGTGCGAGAAGACGTACCGTGTGTGGTTGGTTGAACCTGTTGAAGACGATTACGTTGAAAAATTCAAAGAGGGCATCCAGCTTAAGAGCGAAGATGGCCTAACACTTCCAGCACACTTAGAAGTTCGTGCTGAGCGTGAAGTACTATTAACGATTCACGAAGGCAAATACCACCAAGTAAAACGTATGTTTGCGGCACTTGGTAATAAAGTTGAAGGGTTACACCGTGAGCGTATCGGTGAAATCGAGATGGATGAATCTTTGGAGTTGGGTGAATACCGTTACCTAACACAAGAAGAAGTCGACTCTATCTGGAAGTAATCTTTTCTGCCGTAGATGTGGCCGACCAAGGATAGCGTCGGCTGATTATTTTGACTGGTACTAGGACAGTTTCAGCCATTATTACTATATGTTCATGTATGTGTGCGCATATTCGTGTATCACTGTGCGTATTCGTATATTGCTATGTGTATATTCGTATATTGTTGCGTGCATGCTCGTGCTCACATAGAACCTAGTACTTAGTCGGAGAGTTATGCAAACGTCTACCCAACAGACCCCAAGCTCACAACCACAAACTCCTCAGTTAGGTTGGATGCTGTTTTTGGTTCTGGGTGCGATTGGTGCACTGACACCACTCGCCATCGATATGTACCTGCCTGCTATGCCAACGATCGCCAAAGATCTCGGCGTGACAGCGGGTGAAGTACAAATCACACTCACAGCGTACACCGCAGGTTTTGCATTGGGTCAGTTGTTACATGGTCCGTTAGCCGACAGTTATGGTCGCAAGCCTGTTCTACTGATTGGTGTATTCTTTTTTGCGGTCGCGTCTGTTGTGAGTGCGACGACTCATGGCATTGAAGCGTTAACGTTAGTTCGTACCGCTCAAGGTTTTGCAGGTGCGGCGGCGGCGGTCATTATCCAAGCGGTTGTGCGTGATATGTTCGACCGTGAAGATTTCGCGAGAACCATGTCATTCGTTACCTTAGTGATGACGGTTGCACCACTTATCGCGCCGATGATTGGTGGTTACTTAGCATTGTGGTTCGGTTGGCGTTCAATCTTTTGGGTATTGGCTATTTTTGCGGTGATTGTCATTCTCGCGGTGATAATCAAAATTCCTGAGACACTGCCTGTCGATAATCGTCAACCATTGCGCTTTAAAACCACGATTCGTAATTACGCTCGTTTATGTAAAAATCCGACCGCTATGGGCCTGATTTTCTCGGGTGCATTCTCGTTCTCTGGGATGTTTGCATTCTTAACCGCAGGCTCTTTTGTCTACATTGATGTCTATGGCGTACGTCCTGACCTGTTTGGTTACCTATTTGGTCTGAACATTGTTGCGATGATTCTGATGACGACAATCAATGGTCGAATCGTTAAGAAGGTCGGTTCTCATACCATGTTGAGGGCAGCGCTGGTCATCCAATTACTGGCTGGCGTAGGGTTACTTGTCGGTTGGGCGTTGGATCTCGGGCTTTGGGGAATTGTGCCGTTTGTGATGCTATTTATTGGCACCATCTCTACTATCGGCAGTAACTCTATGGGTCTATTGCTCAGTGGTTATCCAAACATGGCAGGCACGGCTTCATCGCTTGCGGGAACATTAAGATTTGGTACTGGTTCTGTCGTTGGGGCTATCGTTGCGATGCTGCCAAGTGACAGTGCTGGGTCTATGGCTATGGTAATGGCTGCGTGTGCAGTAATGTCAGCATTACTATATTGGACATTAGGAAAGAAGGCATAATGTCAAAATACTATATTGAAATTCAGAAGTTAGTGAATGATGCGCTAGGCGAGCTATATGCTCTACATAAGTCTGGCAAGGCCATTGACGCACCTATCGCGAACAACCTTTACCTTGTTCGCTGGGTAACAAAGGCAATTAAATCCCAAGCTTATGATCGCGTGATTGTGCCTGACTTGGTTCGCTGGCAGAAACAGGGTCGCTCAAAAGGCAATAACTCTGATTTAACTTTTACCTTTAAACGTATTTCTGCGTTTTACGGACGTTTTTTCCCTGAGGGCGAAGAGCCTAAAGCGCTAAAAGACAGTGATGTTGAAGCGTTCATGGACAAAATGTACGAGATGGGTTGGAGTGTATCAAGTGAAGACGAGCTAACGACTGGCGGTAAGATTCAATTCTTCACCGATGGTGAGCACTCTTTTGCTTTGTGTGGCAAACAGTGCGACGACTCTTTCGACGGTGAGTTGATGGTTAAGCCAATGAACTGGTTTGTTCGTGGTAACCACGCTGAGTTCATTCAAGCAGCGATGGAAGCGGGTTTCATGCTTCACAAAGTAACGGACTACAAGTCTGCGGTGAAGTATCACGGTGAATACATCGTGTATCCTGCTAACCAAGGTAACCAGCTGGCTGAGATCCCAATTAGCGTTATTGGCTAATAGCGTATTCGGGATACGAGATAGAGATACGAAGAGCGGAATTATCCGCTCTTTTTTGCCTCTCATAGCGCGTGTCGCAAATTTGCTGTTAAGTCTTTTCGCATCTCGGCACACGAATCTGTTTTTAATCTCTTCTCATCCCGTTACTCTAATCCCGTATCCGCTTTTAATCTTTTCTCATCTCGACACTCGAATCTCGAATTTGCTTTTAATCTTTTCGCATCTCGTTACTCGAATCCCGTATCTGCATCTAATCCTGCTCTTTAGCCTGCTTCTCAATTGCTTTAACCATGCCTTTAAAGATAAACAGGTGGGCTGGCATCATCGCAAACCAATACAGTAACCCTAGAAAGCCTTTTGGATGCCACCAAGCTGATATGTTCAGTTCACGTGAATCACCGTGGTCAGAGACGGTAATCTCGAGTCGCCCCAACCCCGGGCCTTTCATACCGAAAAGCAGAGATAAAAACTGATTTTCTTCACAACGAATGACTTTCCACGAATCGATTTTGTCACCGACTTTTAGGGTCGGCCCTTCAGGCGTTTTTCGAACCGGCACACCACCGCCAAAGAGAAGATCTAACCATTCGCGTGTGCGCCATAGAGCATTAGCAAAGAAGTAACCTTGCTTCGGGCTTCCTATTTGCTGAGCGACCTGCCAAATGGATTCTAAAGATGCGCTCGAGGTGATACTTGCGCCTGTTTTCTTAGGGTAATAGCCGTACCCAGCTTGCCAGCGTTTGAAGGCGGTCTTATCAAAGCCCCAAACATTACTTTTCACGAAGTTTCCTTCAGCGTGAATCGCTTGCTCAACCATATTTTCGAACGAGATAAGCTTCTGAGGGTACTTTTCTCTAATGATGGTCGAACTGGCAATAAAGTCATGTTTTAAGCCCGCGAGAAGCGCTCTGCCTATGTTAGACGGAACAGAAGTCACAACACCTAGCCAATATGACGCAATTGAGGGCGTGAGGAGTGACGTCGCCCAAAGCCTGAGTGGGCGATCGGCTGTTTTGGCAATGTGAGCAAATTGATTTCGATAAGAGACAATGTCTGGCCCACCAACTTCGAAGGTTTGGCTTTCGCTAGGCGTGTCCTGTGCGAGTTTTAGCAGGTAGTGGTTCAGGTTCTGCAAGGCAATAGGGTTGGCTTTAGAGTCGACCCATTTGGGCGCAATCATGATAGGTAAGTTGTACACGAAGTCTCGCATGATCTCGAACGCTGCAGAACCGGGCCCGATGATCACGCCTGCTTGCAGTTCAGTGACGGGGGCTGGTCCTTTACGAAGCAGTTCTCCGGTTTTCTTTCTCGCTTGAAGGTGTTCTGAATCACCCGTTTGCGGTTGAAGCGAACTCAGGTAGATGACGTGTTGATTCTTTGGCCCAAGAGCTGAAACAAAGTTACGTGCCAAATTCAGTTCATAATCAATAAAGTCGTGGCCTTCTGCCATCCCATGGACGAGAAAGAAGACAAGATCAAAGTCGGGGACTAATGCTTGTGTTGCGGCTTGATCTGCAAGATCAAGATACTCTAGTGACAAGTTGTCATGAGGTTCGGTTCGTGCCTTTAAATAGTCGATATGCCTTGCTGCAGCAGTGACTTGATAGCCTTGCTCAAGCAGGAGAGGGAGGAGCTGCGAACCAACATATCCAGAAGCGCCTAAAACCAGTACTTTCTTCATTGTTACTCCATTTATATCTGTGGTTAAAAACCGAACATTGATATAATAGCGCGATATTTATCTTTATTCATCAATACGTTCCGTTTAGGTATCTCTATGTTGCTCTCTTCAATTATTCATCACACTCGAGGTGATTTTGTTCGTAGGCTTATTGCGATTGCTTTGCCTATTGCTTTGCAGAGCATTATGTTTTCAAGCCGAGGCTTAGTCGATGTGTTGATGTTAGGTCAGCTTGGGGAAGCAGACATTGCGGCAGTGGGCGTTGCGAGCCGTGCAATGTTTGTGACGACCATTATGCTGGTGGGTGTCACTACGGGCGGCGCTTTGCTAACGGCTCAATATTGGGGCGCGGGTAACAAACAAGGTGTCAGAGAAAGTACCGCACTGACGTGGCTAGTTTCGACCCTGTTTGCGTTGCTGACCATTGTTTTCTTTGTTTCTTTTCCTGCGCAAATCATGGGCGTGACGACCGACTCTCAAGAAGTCATCAGCCTCGGCGTTGAATACATCGTCATCACCTCATTCAGCATGCTGGCGGTGTCGTGCGTCAGCAGTATGGCGGTAGGTTTGAGAGCGATGCACAAACCTGGGTTAAGCACTTTCTTCAGCGGTATTGGCATTCTGTCTAATGTGTTCTTAAACTGGGTGCTGATCTTCGGTAACTTAGGCTTCCCATCGCTTGGAATCAAAGGCGCAGCGATTGCGACGGTATTGAGCGGGGCCATTGAAGTGGCGACCTTATATGGCTACCTCTATTTCTCTAAACACCTATTAGCTTTTAAACTTTGTGATATCAAAGCGGCTGCAACCGTTGAGAAAGTCGTTCGCTTCTTGAAGTTGTCTTTGCCTACCACGTTTAACTTCTTAGCGTGGGCGGGTGGCTTGTTTGCTTACCACGCGATCATGGGACAATCGGGTGTTCAAGGTTTGGCTGCGCTTTCAGTCATGACGCCGGTTGAATCTATCTCATTGAGTTTATTGATTGGCCTGTCCAATGCCGCGGCTGTTTTGGTGGGTAACCAACTTGGTGCGAAGAACAATGAAGCGGTTTATTATCAAGCACTAGGTTTAACGATTCTGTGTTTCTTAACCAGTATTGTTGTGGCGATTTTTCTCTATTTCGTCCAAATGCCAATATTGAATGCGTTCAGTGCGTTGACTGAAGAAACCAGAGCCCTCTCTGAGAAATTCATTCTCATTCTCAGCGTGGGTATTATTATTCGCTCGGTACCGCTGACTGTGATCGTTGGTGTGTTGAGAGCGGGTGGTGATGTGAAGTTCTGTCTCTATCAAGATTTGATTGCTCAGTGGGTGATTGGTATTCCACTGGCTGCGATTGCGGCTATCTATTTAAAGTTTCCACCTGAGTGGGTGTATCTGCTTTTCCTCACCGAAGAAGTGATTAAGTGGGGTGGGTCGCTCTATCGCATGAAAACAAGAAAATGGATCAAAAACTTGATAGGAAGTTGAAGTAGGGCGCATCGATCACATCACTTTATCGTTGGTGTGTGATCTATCTTTCAAAATACTTCCTCCTAACAGGGAATTAGTGTAGATTCTCCTTCCAAATTCTAACTAATGTGAGCTGTTTAATGTTAAAGCTGTCAGACCTATGTAAAGGCTATGTCGACGGGGGGGAATTTCACCCTGTTTTGCAAGGTGCTGAACTAACATTAAACCAAGGTGACCAGCTTGCACTAATGGGTGAAAGTGGCTCAGGTAAAAGTACATTACTGAATCTTATCGCGGGTTTAGACCTGGTAGACTCTGGCGAAATTGCTTTCCCAAACTTCAATATGCACGATTCGACAGAACGCAATCGCACCGCATATCGCCGAAATAATATTGGTCACATCTTCCAGCAATTCAACCTACTTCCAACGCTTAATATTGCTGACAACATTCGTTTTTGTCGCCAGTTAAAAGGCTTGCCTGAAGACAAAGGCCTCTGGAGGCAGATTCTTTCTGCTTTAGACCTTATGCCTTTACTTGGACGTTACCCTGAAGAAGCGTCTGGTGGTCAACAACAACGCGCAGCGATTGCTCGTGCTCTGTACATGGAACCTAAAATTCTGTTAGCCGATGAACCGACGGGAAGTTTAGATGAGCGTAATGCAGAAGCGGTAATGCGTTTGCTGACCTCTTTGGCTCGCCAATTAGAATGCACTTTGTTGTTGGTGACACACAGTGAAAAAGTAGCACAGCACATGGACGGCAGAATCCGCCTACAAGGAGGGCAACTGCATGTTATGGCCCGTAGTTAAGGCACTACTCGGTCACTATCGACGCTACCCACTGCAGATTATTTTGGTATGGCTTGGTTTAACCCTTGGCGTATCACTTTTGGTTGGTGTTACTGCTATCAACCAACACGCCAAGCAAAGCTATGCGCATGGCGAAAAACTCTTTTCGAATCCTCTTCCTTATCGTATTCGACCAAAACACAACGCCAATAAAATCCCGCAAGGTTTTTATATCCAGCTTCGCCGTGAAGGCTTTCAACAGTGTTCTCCTTTTGACCACCATCGTATCACTGATGAAAATGGCGCGAACTTCATGCTTATCGGCATCGACCCTGTGTCTATGCTTCAGCTTCAGCCGGGTGTTGCGTTAAAAGATCTCACTACGTTAAACCTCATGAAGCCGCCATACCCAATCCTTGTGAGTGATGATCTCGCAGAACACATGGAATGGAATAACGGGGACTACATTCCTCTCATGGATGGTTCTGAGCTTGGCCCTATCGCTGTTGATCAAAAAAACCTGATTGATGGCACAAGGCTGATTGCAGATATCTCTTTGCTCAGAATGCTTAAACGCAGTGCCGGGCTGTCTGTGATTGCGTGTTCAGATATGTCGCCTGAGAAGTTTGAGCGTCTTAAAAACATGCTGCCTAATGGTTTGACGATCTCTCGCAGCTCTAAAGCTGAGCTTGAGTCGCTGACCAGCGCGTTCCACTTAAACCTAAAAGCGATGGGTATGCTGTCGTTTGTGGTTGGCTTATTCATTTTCTATCAAGCGATGTCGCTGTCGTTTATTCAGCGCCAACCGTTAGTTGGAATCTTAAGACAAACGGGTGTGTCGGGTTGGCAACTGGCTAAAGCGCTTTGTTTAGAATTACTGTTATTGGTGGTATTGAGCTGGATCTGCGGCAATGTATTCGGTGTCATGTTGGCAAACCAACTGTTACCAGCGGTATCTTCAAGTTTAGGTGATTTATATGACGCCAACGTTGGTTTAACTATCGACTGGAATTGGCGATGGAGCGGTTACAGCTTATTAATGGCGTTGCTTGGTGCATTCCTAGCGTGTGCTTGGCCATTGGTTCGTCTGCTTCGTTCACAACCGATCCGTTTGACCTCTCGTTTATCTTTGATGCGCTTTGCTGGTACTGAATTCACTTGGCAGGCTTTGATTGGTTGTGGTTTCTTGGTTGCAGCTGTCGCTGTCTATCAAGCGCCTCAGACTCAAGAAACGGGTTTTGCGATTATCGCGCTGATGCTTGTTAGTGTGGCTCTGTTTACGCCGTTCTTGATGTGGAAGTTATTTAACAGCCTGTCTTATTCATTACGCTGGGTTCGTGCTCGTTGGTTCTTCGCGGATGCCGCTTCAAGCATGAGTTACCGTGGTGTGGCGACAATGGCGTTTATGTTGGCGCTAACCGCGAATATTGGTGTAGAAACCATGGTCGGTAGCTTTAGAGATACCACAGATAAATGGTTAACACAGCGCTTGGCGGCAGATCTTTACATCTACCCAACCAACAATGGTGCTGCTCGTATGAGTAACTGGCTGTCAGAACAGCCTGAAGTGGATTCTGTTTGGTGGCGTTGGGAGAAAGATGTTGCATCTCCAGTTGGCAGTATTCAAGTGGTCAGTACTGGACCTTCTGAAGGTGAGCTAGAAGCGCTGACGATCAAGTTAGGTATTCCTAATTACTGGTATCACTTACATCACTCTAAAGGTGTGTTGATCAGCGAATCGATGTCTCTCAAGTTGGGTATTCGCCCAGGTGACTACATTGATCTCTATGACAATCTTGGCTCTGGTTGGCAGGTTGTCGGTGTGTATTACGATTACGGTAACCCTTACCATCAAGTCATGATGTCGCATCGAAACTGGCTGTATGGATTTGCAGGTCGGGGCAATGTGGGCCTTGGCGTAATACTCAAAGATGATGTGAATTCAGTAGGGCTTCGAAGCCGCTTAGAAAGCGTATTCAGGCTTGGCTCTGAGCGTGTTTTCGATAACAACAATATTCACAGCCAAGCGATGCGTGTGTTCGATAGAACGTTCGCGATTGCAGATACATTGGGTAACATCACATTGGTCATTGCAGTCTTCGGTATCTTCTTCGCAACTGTTGCGGGTGAAGTGTCTCGACAAAGGCATATTTCGTTACAGCGCTGCTTAGGTGTATCAGCGAAGGAACTGATTCTGACAGGTAGCTTACAACTGTTTGTGTTCGGGCTTATTTCTTCCTTAATTGCGATTCCGCTCGGCTTAGCGTTGGCTAGTTTGATCGTCGATATCGTGATTAAGCAGTCTTTTGGGTGGTCACTCGAGTTACAAGTCATTCCCTGGGACTATTTACAGACATTTGCGTGGGCTATGGCAGCATAAGGGCGGGATCGAACTTTATTCATTGAAAATAAAGGATTTATTTTACAGGGAACTTTTTTAGATAATCACGATCTGATCATGAAGTAAAAAAACATGAGAAATTCGCACATGATTATCATTGA
>NZ_JACJFF010000133.1:0-13988 GCF_014164465.1 Vibrio sp. SG41-7
TTCAGAGAAGCCATCGAGAATTTTTGCATTGTGACTCTACCTGAGATCGCAGACTCTTTGACGTCTCGAATAAATGATAATTTTCAAGTGCTCAAGCCCGCATCTTCAAGTTGATTGGGTATATCACCTTACGAAGTTTAGCCACAATCGACGATACATGTTGATCATCGATGATGCGTGGCAATAAAACTAAGAACTCATCGCCTCCTATCCTTGCCACGATGTCTGAACCGCGCAACTCACTCTTTATACGCTTAGCACATTCAACTAAGACCTGATCGCCGGCCGCATGACCAAACGTGTCGTTAATCGCTTTAAACCCATCCAGATCGATATTGACAACCGCAAAGGTTCTCGCTCTCTGCTTTTGAGTGGTTTTAAATGCCTGCTTGAGGCTGTACATGAAGTATCGACGATTCGGTAACATCGTGAGCTCATCATGCATAGAACGGCTATCAGCAATTAGATACAGGCGATAAATAGTCATAAAGGCAATCGCTAGCACTAACATTATGGAGTAACCCACCAGCCTTACCGCTTGAACTCGATACCAAGGCACGTCCATCAATACATGCTCACTACCGGAGAGAGCAAGGTACCAACCACCGTAAGGAAAGCTCACCTGCTCGGTGGCAAACGCATTATCGAACACACCCTGGGTGCCATAAAAAACAGGGCCATCTTTACCCGAACTGTTGGCACCGCGAATTGCGAGTTCGTACTTGTTCTCGATTTTCCCAATTCCGACATCTTCAAACAGCTCATCTAAGCCAATAACAGCACTGGATACACCCCAATAGTCTTGATTAAAAGGTGGGTCTCGAAAGATCGGAGTTCGCGTAATGAGTGCTTGACCACCTTGAAACAATTCAAAAGGCCCAGCAATAAAAGTGTTACCGAGATTACGGGCTATCTCAACAGACTCCCATTGGTTGGGATAATCGCGATAATTAATACCAAGAATCTGCTCATTGCCTTCCATAGGGTAAACAAAGTTTAGAATGTCGTCTTTGGCGAGCCCAATAAGTCGAATATGGAAGCCATCTTGAATGATATTCTCAGCAATCTTGTCCCAATTCTTCACCTCCCCATCAGGGTTGATGGTCACTAAGGTCGAGAAATTGTTGAGGATATACATATCTGACACGATCGCGGCTTCGATCCGAGAACGAATAATGGATAATTGTTTTTTTCCCTCAGAATACGATTCATTTTTAAGAAAAGTTAATTGCTTGGCGTGAAAGAACTCAATCGCGCTCACTATCGCAAGGAAAAAAAGAAAAGACACAACCTTAGCAGACCACTGCTTGCTAGAACCACTTGGCATTTACGAACCTCTAACACTTTTGTTCTATATACTGCCTTATAACGGCTCATTTCTGGCTTATTGCTCCAGTATGCCGCTAAGTCACTAAAAATCTATACTAACGTCTACTATCTATCAAATATTGTGCCATTCATCACTTCAGGTCTGTTGGTTATACTAATTGATTAATCAAAAAGGGTTAGTGAACCTTATAAAGCTTACATTGTATTGACTCAAACCTTACATTAATGGATTCATCGATGTTATTTTACATAGACTATTAATCAGCTTGGTACCTCACGACATGAAGCTAAAAACGATTACACTGTGCACATTACTATCAGCCTCAGTTACGGTCGCTGTTCACGCACAAGAGAACGCTCTGGCGACAAATGTACCGAGTATTCAAACCCAAGCAGATTCTCTCAACTCTCATGAACAATCTTTCAAACAATCTGCAGACCTCATTCGTACGACCTACGAAAGCCAGCTTTACACTCTGCCTGCATTCAAAGAAGGTCATTACGGGCTGCGCATGTATCGCCAAACATTAGACGATAAGTATTCTGCTGCGGTATGGAGTGACATGGCACGAGTGGCAAGTAAGCTCAGCACCCTGTCGAATGACGTTCATACCATGGAACAAATCGTACTCTACTCAGAGAAGCGCGTTGCTTCTTATGTTGGCGATAACGATGAGCGCAGTGTTCGACGTTACAACATCACCAAGCACATGCCTGAATATCTTTATCTTGGTGTTGACCTCCTAGGCTCTATGGCTCGTGCTAATGAATACGGTTTAGAGCACAAGAACGATGCTAAGCTGCGCGAAATCATTCGTCGCTATGACTTCTCACGATACGTGACCAACGAAGACATGGTGAAAGCGTGGGCGGCTCAACTCGCCAATCAAGTCTACTGGCTGCGCCAACTGGGTGAACAAGATGTCGTTGATGAGTTCGTCGACACCTTCAAGAAAGCGTATCCAGACGATGAAGATAAGAAGCTTTCAAGTCAGCAATTTGGCAACAAACTCTACGGCATGACACACGTCATCTTTGGTGATTCCGAGTACTATCAGCATCAAGTGAGCGAGCAAGATCATCAATGGATCTACGATTACTTCAGAGAAAACATCGATACGATTCTGCTGCGTGCGAAAGAAGATGTGATTGCTGAGGTTGGATTAACCTTCTTACTGGCAGGTTTAGAAGATGACCCAGTAGTCGAGAAAACTCGGCTCGCGATTCAAGCTTCTATCGATGAGAAACAAGGCATGATCCCTTCTATCACTGGTGATTTTGATCTTGAGTACGGTGAACACCGCAACGTGCTAGCAATCATGCTGCTCGATTGGCAGCAAGTGAATGAAGCGCCGACCTATGAAGGCAATCCTAAAGTGTTTACTAACATCCCTTACGGACTCATTAAAAACCAACCACCGAAGAACTAGCAGCATACCTAGGCTGGTCTTAGATACTTAGGTTGGTCATAGAACCCAAAAAGCCGCATACCTTTCAAGGCCTGCGGCTTTTTTAATTCTTTCCACACCATCACTTCGCTCTGGTTTAGGTTTAGGTTTAGGAGCAGACCTTGTTCATCACTATCGTGAAATCCCCTTCTGCGTAGCCCTCTATTAAAGAGACATCATCACAGAGCGTTTTACAGAAACGATAGACACCTTGAGGGTGATAACTCATCAAGGTATTACGTGAAGGATATTGGCTTGAGTTGAGAAGATTAAAAATCACCGTCTGATTCGCCAACTCAAGCATACGAGTAATCATGTTTGTCAGATAGTCAGGATCACGAGAGATGTAGTTCAGTGAACCACTGGCGATAACAATGTCATGCGCCTCAAGGTTCATTTTGCTGATGTCACCCGACAAAAACTGACAACGATCTTCTGTGTAGTTCTGCCTAGCCTTTTTTAGAAAGCCTGCATGTTGGTCAACACCGGTGTAAGATTGAATACGATAGATGCTGTCGAGCAGTTCAAACAACTCGCCATAGCCACAACCCAAATCTAAAACACTCTTCTTTTCGAAGTCAGCTGAACGAGCGATCACTTCAAAGCGACACAATTGACTCTCTTCACTAGTCCAACCTAGAGCTTTGGCCTTATCGCCAT
Source organism: Vibrio sp. SG41-7 (assembly GCF_014164465.1). NCBI lineage: Bacteria > Pseudomonadati > Pseudomonadota > Gammaproteobacteria > Vibrionales > Vibrionaceae > Vibrio > Vibrio sp. SG41-7. Next base: position 3,438 of record NZ_JACJFF010000133.1, read on the forward strand.
TCGAGCGGTTAGTCTGTTTTCGGTGATACCAATACACCTTAAAACGATCACGCCAGTGCATTACGAGAAATCCACCCACACTTCACGGCCACCAGCCAGCTCTTGGTTATGGTACTGCCATTGATATTGCGCAAGCAGCTTTTCAGTGAGCTCTAACCCTAGACCAAAGCCCAAATGATTGTCTTCTGCCGTGCCATCAGTGTTGTTGTTAACAATGGTGACTTTTGAACCCACTTGAACGATATCCACGGTACCACTTCCTGTGTGCTGGAAAGCATTGCGAATCAAATTGGTCAGCACGATTCGGGTTAGTCCAACTGGTAACTGGCATTGTGTGTCGTCGCCTTCAAGATTCACAACCACCGCTTTACCATTCAATAGATAGGTTAAATCGTGGGTAATCTGTTGCGACAGTTCGCCAAGATGTACGTTTTCCAGAGGCAGATCTTTGTCTTGTTGTCGGGTAAGCCACAACAAGGTTTCTGTCAGGTCTGTCATGGTGAAACCCGCGCGCTTAATTCGGTCTATCACTTCAAGCTGCTTTTCTGGGCTCTTTCCCTTTTGAATCAGCTTCTCTAGCAGTTCACTGTTGGTTCTTGTGACCGCAATAGGGGTACGTAATTCGTGGCTCGCGTAACCCAAAAATTTCTGCTCTCGTTCTAAGCTGTTTTGAACCGAACTCAAACTATCACGAATGATGTGAGCCAAGGTGTTCAGTTCACTGAAGTGAAAATCTGGTGTCGGTTCATTGAGGTTATCTTTATCTAACGATTTGGCCCAGTTCTTTAGCTGCTCAACAGGCGATGCCACCTTACGTAACACCAAAACCAAGATAACGAAAAACAATACAATCGCACCCAATGCGGTCAATAAAATCATCACAAAGTGCGGAAGCCCGTCATCTTTCATAAATTGGTCATGCCTTTGCGTAAACACCGCAGAAACATAACGAACCTCATCACCTTTCATTACCTTCATGGCGAAATAGCCTTTCTCGGGAGGTGAGAATATAGATTTGCCAATGATCATTTTGGTCATGCGGTTGAATTGCAGTTCGTTCTGGTTAAGGTTGTTCTGAATACCTTGTGGCAAGTCGCTCCATTGGGTCGCCACCGTAAATTCTTGATTAGTCATCGGCTTGCCTGGCTTCACCGCATCTTGTTGCGCTTGGGCAATCATAGAACCACGCATAGCGATATCCATCCCAGAGACAAAGTAATTTACGCTCAATGCAGAAAGAACCAGAATCGTCGTCACACCAGTGACCAGAATCGCCAATAAGACGTAGATCCTTAAACTTGGTCTGATCTTCATTCTTGTCGTAACTCCTTAATCGCAAAACCTTTGCCCGCAATAGTATGCAGTAGCTTATTGTCTTGTTCTGCATCCACTTGTTTACGCAAATTAAAGATGTGTACTTTCAAGCTGTTACTGTCTGGTTGGTCGTCGCCCCACACGCCCTGCATGATCGTCTCTCGTGAAACAGGATTAGGGCTAGATCGCATCAAAACTTCTAAAATTTTGAGCGCAGTTGGGGAAAGCTTGAGAGGTGAGTTCGCACGATAAGCTTGATGCTGTTTAAGGTCGATCTCGAGATCGCTCACCGATAAGCGGCTAACCTGACCACTGCGCCGCTTTGCCAATACTTGAGCTCGAACAATCAACTCTTCCATCGCAAATGGTTTGATCAAGTAGTCATCGGCCCCTTTTGAAAAGCCTGTCAGTTTATCATCGAGCGTATCACGCGCCGTCAGCATCAAAACGGGTGTATCAATACCCCGCGCTCTGAGATTCTCACAAACCTGCAAGCCATTCATTTTTGGCAAGTTGAGATCGAGAATTACTGCGTCATAGCGATTAGTTTCTATGAGATTGAGTCCAGCTAAACCATTTGCTGCATGATCACACTGGATGTCTTCTAAATCGAGGTAATCAATAACAGCAGTGGCTAAATCAAGGTCGTCTTCAACCAAAAGCAATTGAAGCTTATCTGTGAGTTTATTGGTGACGGATTCTGCCATCATGACGACCTCTATTTTAGTTATATTGTGGCTGGTAATGCGCGGTTCTGAAATGCCTTAGCCTATGGATCTTTGACTGTAATGAACCTAAACAGATGCTGCTGAGACTAACTCGGCATCCACCCGTTAAATATCATCATTAGCTTAGCCATTGTTAAGCCGTTTGTTCAACGCCTTTGACTCGATTTGTGACTTTAAGAATCAGAGACTTAATTTCACACTGGATCATTAACAATGCTGGCGTCAGAATCAATGTAATAAACGTCGCAAACAAAATGCCGTAACCTAGTGCCGCCGCTGCTGGGATCAGGAATTGAGCCTGCAGAGACGTTTCACTTAATAGTGGCGTCAAACCTGCGAACGTGGTGACCGATGTGAGTAAAACGGCTCTTAGTCGACCAGAACACGCTTCAACAATCGCATCGTGAACCGATTTCCCCTGCTCTTTGATCAATTCGTTAAAACGAGAAACCAACAACAAGCTGTCATTCACTACCACACCGCTCAACGCTAGAATACCGTTTAGCGATAGGATACTGATTGTTAAGTCATTCCACCAGTGTCCTAAGATTGCCCCAACAATACCAAATGGAATCGCTGTCATAATGATCACAGGCTGAATATAAGACTTCAGCGGGATAGCAAGCAGCGTGTAGATAGCAATCATGGCGAGTACAAACATGCTCATCATTGAACTCGCGGTTTCTTCTTGCTCTTCCGTTTCGCCAGCAAAGTCGACCGTTAGCCCCGGATATTGCGCTTCTAAATCGGGTACTAATGTGTCTTGCAACTGATGAACAAGCTCAGCAGGCGCAACCACCTCTTTGTCCAATACTGCACTGATGTACACAGCACGTTGGCTATCAATGCGTGTGATCTCTGATACTTGGTAATCAGAATATACTTTAGCGACTGTGCTCAAAGGCACCACGGTACCGTCGTTGGTTCTCACGCTCGATTGTTTGATATCCGCAATGGTTTGACGATCCGATTCAGGATAACGAACACGGACTTTCACCTCATCTTTACCACGTTGGAATTGCTGAACAATGTCACCACCAAACGCTTGTAGTACTTGTTGCGAAAGGCTTGCAGTATCAAACCCCAACGCGCGACCTTGCTGTGTTAATTCGAAACGATACTGAGGCTCACCCAGATCCAAGTTATGATCAATGCCACTCACACCGTCAATAGCTTGAAGCTTGGTCAAGAACTCATTGCCCGCCGCCGAAACTGATTCTTCATTCCACGCTTTTAGCTCGACTTTGAAGTTGTCGACCATCTCCATTTTAGACAAGATTTTGAGCTTCTTAACCCCTTCCATCGTGCCCACTGTCTCTTGCCACGCATCTGCAAACTCGTTCGATGTGTAGACACTGTCGCTATCTAATTCAATTTTAACTTGGCCAGAATCATCAGCATCGGCGATAACCTGAAGGCTCAGCAGTTCCGATGCTTCATCTTGAGCACCGTATTGCGCTCTCAGAGTTTCATCTGTTTGTGTTGCCGCCGCTTCAAGCACTAATAAGTTTTGTTGTGTTTGACCAAAGCTCGCGTCGTTTTGCATCGACATATCAGCAGTCACGGTGTCGCCCGGCATATCTGGGAAAAACGCCACACGAACCGCGCCAGTCATTGGTAGTCCTGCTACTAATATTAGTAGCGACAAGAAAACCATCACCACGGCATAACGCAGTTTCAGCGCCCATTCAATCACAGGGCAATAGATGCGCTGATTAAACCAACCTAGTCCTGTATCGGCAGCATGTTGAACACGAGCCCACAGCCCCTTTTTGTCGCTGCGCTTGGTGTTAATGTGTGCGAGGTGCGATGGCAGAATGAATTTAGACTCAACCAAAGACAGCAACAGACAGATAGTCACGACTGTGCCGAATTGAGCGTAAATCTGCCCCATTTTACCTTCAACGTTAGCTAGCGCTAAGAAGGCAACAACCGTCGTCAACACACCAAATATAGTCGGTGATGCCACCTTCATGGTGCCTCGAATGGTACTGCCGATCGAGTCGCCTTCTTCCTTGCGGGTGGAGTAGATACTTTCCCCGACCACCACCGCATCATCGACCACTATCCCGAGCGCCATAATGAAACCAAAGGTGGTCATTTCATTGATGGTTAACCCCATAAAGGTATCTGTCATGAAGAACATGGTGCCAAAGAATACGAACGGTAAGCCCGCAGCTACCCAGAAAGCGACACGCACGTTGAGAAACACCGCTAACACGATGAATACCAAAGCGATACCGGTGAGCGCGTTCTTCACTAACAGGCTCAAGCGGTCTTTGATCATGGTGCTTTTGTCGTACCAAGTTTCAATCTCGACATCATTAGGCAGCATGTTGCTGTTTTCCCAGCGATCCACCACTTGTTGAGCCTGTTCAACGATGCTGACGACGTCTCCATATTCATCCATCACGATCTGAATCGCCATCGCATTCTGTTGGTTGTAACGAGAAAGCATGAAGGTGTCATCGGCAAACATGTCTTCAACGTTAGCAATGTCACCCAATGTAATTTGAGTGCCATCAGTGGTCGTCATCACCGGAATCGCGTTGAAATCTTGCAGTTCGTACGCCTGTTCAGATACCTTCAAACGAACCGTTTTTTCACCATTGCGAAGGCTGGTCGAGATAGCTGCAGAAGATTCCGCATTGATCGCTTCAGAAACGTCAGTCAGTGTTAATCCATAAGCTTGGAGCTTGTTCTCATCAACCTCAACCGAGATCATAGGATCGGCTTTGGCTTTGATTTCCAAATCACGAATCGCCGATTGGCTCAGTAAGTCCGACTTAAGTTGCTCGGCTAAACTCTGCAACGTTGCTCGGTCTGCGTCACCATAGAGCTGCACCCATAAAGCATGATCTTGCATGCGAGCCTTATCAATCACAGGATTGTCAGCGCCTGCAGGCAGGTTATTGATCGCATCAACCTTAGTTTTAACGTCGGTTAACAGGGTATCAAGGTCATAGGTACTCGTTTTTTCAATAGAAACGTGACTGCCATTCGCGTCGGAAGTTGACGTAATACGCTTAATGCCCGGTACGGTTTCTAACGCATCTTCAATCTTAATCGCAAGGCCTTCTTCCGCCTGAACAGGGTCACCACTGTCATAAGTCACTGAAACAGTGACAACATCGGGTTCTAGGCTCGGGAATGCTTCTTTACGTAACGTGTTAAGCGACAACACACCAATGATGATCACGCCCACTAACAGTAAGTTCGCCGCCACAGAGTTGTTAGCAAACCACGCGATTACGCCAGTATGTGACTTACTCGACGTCTGGTTACTGTGCACTTGGTGATCACAGCGCGCTTTGTTATTAGGTTTCAGCTCGTTAGACATAACTAACCCTCCGCCTTAGCCAGCACAACCATGCCTGATTTAAAGCTGCTTAATGGACGCTTGACCACTTGCACGCTGTCACTATTTGATTCTGTAAGGCTATTTAGCTCGGTAGAGCTGCTCAGTTTGGTTGGGTCGATGTAAATCAAACCGCCCTTTTCAAACTCAACATTCGCGTTTGATTTAGAAAGCAGACCGTTGTCGTCTACAAACCACAGGTCACCCTGCTGCGAAAGTGCTGAAGCAGGAAGCTCCCATAATTGGGTTAACTGCTTACCAGATATCGTCGCTTGCACAAACGTGCCTGGATAAAGATCTTTCTCTTGCTCCAAAGGGTTATCGACTTTCACGATCAATGAGCGCTGACGTGTGTCTTGTTGTAAGTGCTGCTCAACTCGCTCGACATAACCTTGCCACTGGTATTGACCATCAGAGCTCGACAGAGTCACTGGCCACGGCTGCTCTTTCAATTGCGAGTTATCGCTGTTTGGTAAGCTCAACCATTGGCTTTCAGACAAAGGAACAGAAACCTCAACCTCATCAACGCTGTATAACGTGGCTATCTGTGCGCCCGTTTGTGCGTAGCTTCCCGGTTGAACATCACGGCTCACGACCAACGAATCAAAAGGGGCAACCAAGGTCGTTTTTTCGAGGTCTTGCTCAGCCTTTACCAATTCAAGCTTGGCGTTCTCTAAGGCCGCTGTTACTTGTGCCAGTTGTGGTTCACGCAACACCAAAGGTGAATCCGGCTCGCCAGACAAACCAGATCGTTGCCATTCAGACTTAGCTTGTTCGCCTTGTCTCTGTTCTTCCAATAAATCCAATTGAGCTTGAGCCACATTCGCCTTGGCTTGGGTTACCGCTTGTTGATAGCTGGTCGAATCGATATTGGCGATCACGTCACCTTGGCCAATCACTTGCCCGGTTTCGAACTGCGAGCTGATTGCTTCTACTCGGCCACTAACTTCTGTTGAAAACATCAACTCATAGCGCGACTTCGCTTCTCCGTAGCCTACCACTTCCGCTTGGTAGTCACCGAGAGTGGCAAGTACCACAGACACTTGCTGTTGTTGTGCGGCGGCTAAGGTGGTCGTTTCAACAGGCGTCATTTCAACAGACGTTGTCCCAATAGACTTAGTGTCAGCAACCATAACTTGAGACTCGGAAACTGTTAGTTCATTCGCCTTTTCAGGAGCAGGAGCCACTTGAGAACCGTTGTAAGCAAGGGCAGCAAAAATGCTTGAACCCGCAACAAGGGTGATTGCAATTGTGATGGTGTTCAGTTTCATGAAGATACTCCTAAGCCCAGAGCTAGGCCTAAATCAATTCGGTTAACGAGACGGTTATAAATGGTTTGTGTTAACTGCGCTTCAAGGTCATAGGTTTGTTGCTGAACAGTAAGTAGATCAAAAATGTCGACCAAACCCTGACGGTATTTCTCTTCATAGCTGGTGAAGCTGCGTTGTGCGCTCACCAAGGCGTTCGTTAGGTGTTGCTGTTGAAGCGTTAGTGAGGACTCTTGACCCATCGCGTTCTCCACTTCATTCACCGCAGTAAGTAGGGTTTCTTGGTAAGCCCAGTAACTGGTTTCTGTGGTTAGGTCCGCAATCTCAGCCTGTGCTTTCAGCTTGCCACCTTGAAACAGTGGTGCCGACACTTGACCAAGCGCACTCCACAAAGGTCCAGTAAGCAGCGCTTCACTCGGAGATTCCGCCATATCGGTTAGGCTTGCAGATAAACTGATCGAAGGCAGCATCGCTTTATATGCAGCATCAGCACGCAGTGTTTCTGCTTCAATATTGAAGAAAGCCGCTTGAAGATCCGGACGCCCTGCCAGATCTTGCGTCGGCATATTGTCTAGCGGGTTAATGATGGTTGGGAATGAACCGAGGTCCGCAAGTGATAACTCCTCAGACTCCCCACTCCACTGCCCCGTTAACAAAACTAACGCGCGTCGACTTTGTGCAAGTTGCTCGCGGTAATCGGCCAAGGTTGCTTGAGTCGATGCGCTGCTGGTTTTGGCGTTATCTAGCTCTTCAAGGCTACCTAACCCTGTGCGATAACGTTCTAAAACAAGTTCTTCATTGTTTTCTAGAATCACCAAGCGCTGCGTTTCAATATCAACAAGCTGCTGCTTCAAACTGATATCAAGCCAACCTCTCATCACACTCGCGACCAAAAGATCTTGAGCGCCCTGAAGGTTAGCCTGAGACGTCGCAATGTCTTTTAACGCGGCGCTGTTTGTGTCTGCTAATTTCTGCCATAAGTCCAACTCCCAACCGACCGTGACATCCGTGTTGTAGGTTTCAGTGGTGCTTGAGCCGTTAGTGCCTTCATCAGCTTGACCAGAAAAACTCGCATCGACGGTTGGTAAGCGGTCGCCAGACGTCACACCTTGCTGTGCATAGGCAATTTTGAGTGCTGTGATGCTTTGTTGAAGGCTTGGACTGTTCTGCAGAGCGCGCTCGATATAGAGATCGAGCTCCGGCGCATTCACGAGATCGGTGAGTTGTAGATTCTCAGCGTCTAGATCTTGTTTAGTAGACGTTTGATCACTAGAAGCCTGTTGAATCAGCTCTGCGAGTAAGCTTTGTTGTGTCTGATTAGTGCTTTGCTCAGCTAACGAAACATAGTCAGCCTGACTGGTTGTCGTGCAACCGATCAACCCGATTAGAGCAAGTGAAATAAGGGAATATTTTAAAGGAAGATTCAATTTCATCTTCTTGTCTCCTGTAAGAATGGAGACAAGATAACGAGCGGGAGGTTAAGGGAGGGTTAAGGCGAACGTTAACCCCAAAGAAAATGCAAAAAGTGTACGTTTAAACTTCTGTTTTATGCTTCTGACTTGCTAGAAAAGAGCCCACCGATCTTATAACCAATCGCATAGCAAACCACTGCAATGGTCACAAACACCAATGCCGAGAAGAAGTACGCCACCGATGCGGCGACACCAGTGCCCCATACGATGCTGAAGACTAAACCGTGGTAAGCCTCTTGCGGCCACTGAGTGATAGGGAACTGAGTACCACCAGCAATAAGATAAACCATCGCAAACAAGCCGATAAAGGCAGTGATAAGACCGATGAGAACGCGCATATTCATGGGAAGACCCTTGATTAATTGGACTTGGTTGCCATTATTCTTAATCGAAAGCGGATGTGCTTAGTCGAAATCGAATGTTCTTAGTCGAAACCGAACGATATTAATCGCAACCTGATGATATTCAAGTATATCGGATAAAACAGGCTTGCTCTATTACTCTTCCGAGTGAGCCTTATACACGACAGAGTAATGAAAGTGGTGGTTTGAATCTGCATCAACCTAACCAGTAGGCACAAAAAAGCGGATACCCTTCTTACGTAAACTCCGTAAGTAAGATACCCGCTTTTACTAAATTTAAGCGCTTTTATTGAATCTAGCTACTTTAACTTAATCTAGCTTAAAGCAGGATGAAGATGCCCGCTAAACATGCACTCATTAGGTTTGCTAACGTACCAGCCGCTACTGCTTTCAAACCTAAGTTCGCCACTTCTGCACGGCGCTCTGGTGCCATAACACCAATCGAACCTAATTGAATCGCGATAGAGCCAATGTTGGCAAAACCACACAATGCAAAAGTCACAATGACTTGGCTATGTTCAGACAGCAGAGCTTTGTTCTCAACGAAGTCGATGAATGCAACAAACTCGTTCATTACGATCTTCTGACCGATGTAAGAACCCGCCATTAATACTTCATCACTCGGGATACCAATTAACCATGCAAGAGGCGAGAATAGGTAACCGAAGATAGCTTGCAGGGTAATGCCCGCAAAACCGAACATTTCGCCTAGACTTTCTAAACCTGTGTTGACCATTGCAATCACACTCACGAATGCAACCAACATAGTGCCGACAGCGACCGCTACCTTCATACCGTTCATTGCGCCACTTGCTAATGCATCGATCACGTTGCTTTGGTCAGCTTTATCTAGCTCAATGTGGTCGTAGTCACTCGGAGTACTACGCTCAGGAACAATGATCTTCGCCATCAATAGGCTGCCCGGAGCCGCCATGAAGCTTGCTGCAATAAGGTATTTAAGCTCAACACCTAATCCTGCATAGCCACCCAGCACACTGCCGGCCACTGACGCCATGCCGCCCGCCATTACAGCAAACAGTTCAGAACGAGTCATAGACTTTAAAAAGGGACGAATAAGAAGAGGAGACTCACCCTGAGAAAGGAAGATATTACCTGTTGCAACTAGAGATTCAGCTTTACTGGTGCCCAGCAGTTTTTGCACCGCTCCACCAAGAACTTGAATCACTTTCTGCATAACGCCTAAGTAATAAAGCGCAGAGATCAAAGCACTGAAGAAGATAATGATTGGAAGTACGCGAATCGCGAAAATGAAACCTTCAGTAGCCAGATCACCAAATAGGAAAGCGATACCAACGTCCGCAAAACCAAGCAAGCTCGAAACGCCGTTGCTTAGGCTTGTTAACGCCAGTTGTCCCCAAGGGAAATACAACACCAAAGCAGCGAAGCCGATTTGAAGTAATAGTGCACGAGAGACCGTTTTCCAGTTAATAGAAGAGCGGCTCTCAGATAACAGACATGCGCAAGCAATCAGTGCAATAACACCGACAAGACCAAATAGAATATTCATAATGTGTCCTAGTAATCCTTAAAGAGTGAACATGAGCCAAACGAATGACATCAAAGGAATAGGACAAAGAACCGCAAGCAAAACGCTACGCGATGAAGGAGCTAACAACGTTAGCGACTGTAACAACGAGTTGTTCATGTAAAAATCACCTTATACAAGCAGTGGAACGTAGCTGGTCCGGTCCGTGGGGTCATTCACATATCCATGTGACGGCTTGTATTGGCTAAGCACCGGCTTAAAACCGGAAAAGAAGTATAAACAGTTAAGTGAGACTTTCATCACATTTTTTGACGCAAACGATCGCGCGGTCAAGGATTAAACAAAACGCTGTGTTTATCGTCATTTGTGTGCATAAAAACTGTAAACAACCTGTAGAAGTTGAATTTGTAATGTTAAGCGGCTTTGTTGCGTAATTCAATGGAACTAAATCAAGAACCTACGATCTGATCAGCTACCTCCACCCTCTCTCGTAGCCCTATGCCTAAGCCTCGTTACAAAACAACCAACTGGAAGCAATACAA
>NZ_JACJFF010000134.1:0-13988 GCF_014164465.1 Vibrio sp. SG41-7
GTTGGCCATCCTAGCGCTTTGTATTCTGCAGCCAGTAAGTGCGCACAGCGGCTAGAAACCGTTGTTTTAATCCAATCACCAAGCCCCAATACTTTATATTCCAATACAGCCATTTTCATAACAATTCTATTCCGCTCTAATTCAATTTATAAATCTAGACTGAACATTATAGATGTTCTCTTGTAATGTATGTTCCTAAAAGAACACTGTGCATAATTTTTTGAAATATCTAATAAACACTGAAAATCTAGTAATCCAAACGTTAGCTCGTAGTGTTAAAGATTCATGCCTTAATTTCAGCAACAGGATCTCGTATCATCAAATTCATCGGTGAAATATGCTCATACAAGCCCTTAACATCGGTGATAAACACCTTTCCTCTTTGTATCTTAACCAAGCCTTGCTGCTCTATCCCTTTAAGAACTTCGTTTAGCCTAGGTCTTGATATGCCTGTTATCGAACTCAATTGAATTTGTGAAATATTAATGCTGACGGTTGCCCCCGCGATATTGGTCTGGCGTGCCGCAAGTTCCAACAAGACGTAAATGGTTTTCTGCTCTTTTTCATGAATCGAGGATAAGTAAGCCTGCATCCAAATAGATTGCGCTTTGGTTCCACAGTGAAGTAGCCATTTGTAAACCATGCATTTCCGCTCTGCGAGCTCTAATACCTTACTTGCAGGAAAAAGTACCATAGTGATAGGCTCGACTTCTTCTGCCACTGCAAAGAGGTTGTAGTCAGCATGTATAGACAAAGCACCCATCCAATCTCCCCTTCCAATAACACCACCAGATAAGCTTTCATGTTTTCTGTAGAAAAACAGATTCCAGCGGAGCCACTTAAAATATAAAAGACGCCGGGCAAATTCTGAAACTTTTTTGTAATCTCAAAGCTGTCGACACCCGATTTAAAAATGGCAATATCAAGCAAGCTTTCTATCAAGTCCGCAGACAATTCACACGGCCATTGTATTTGTTCACTGATTGTTGGATCTAACAACAGTTTGTTCCTCCTCAGACAATCTCTGTGTCTGCTTTTATACGCTTATGCTTATGCTTATGCTTATGCTTAAGTTGATCTCTATTTCAATACAGCGTGACACTGTATATCTACACCTCGTTTAAATGTAGTTCATTAAAGCTTAAGACAAGATGTTTTTACGCAAATAAAATCATATTTCTTAATGTCTTAAGCCACTTATCTAGCTCAAAACCCGCTTGAGAACCAAAATAAAAACGACCAACACTTGTTGGCCGTTTAAGCTTTCTAAATCGCAGAATGCCGAGAGTTCGTTCGCATTCACCTATACCCTAAACTTCGCCTTTAGCTTCATACTGAAGCTTTTAACTCTTAACTTTTGACTTAAGCGAGATACGCCAAAACAACATCACGATATTGCTGTTTCAATGATTCTTCAATAAAGCTCGCTTCTATTGCATTTAAAGTAAATTGAGCAAGCTCTTGCTCCGTCATCTCATGAGCTTGACTCACCGCGTTAAAGTTATCCGACATATAACCACCAAAGTATGCAGGGTCGTCCGAGTTAATCGTCACCGCTACGCCTCGTCTTAACAACTCAACAATATTGTGATCTTCCATCTCATCGAATACACGCAATTTAATATTAGACAGTGGGCACACGGTCAGCGGCATTTTGGTTTCAATCAATTCGGCTATCAGAACTTCGTCGGTCATACACTGCACACCATGATCCACTCGGCTCACGCTGAGCATTTCAATCGCATCGACAATATTTTGAGCAGGCCCTTCTTCTCCTGCATGCGCCACCGTTAAGAAACCTGCTTGTTTTGCTTGTTGGAATACACGCTTGAACTTCTCTGGTGGGTGCCCTAATTCAGAAGAGTCTAGGCCAACTCCGATGATCTTGTCTTGATGCTTCAACACATCGGCGAACGTTTGAATGGCGCTCTCTTCAGATAAATGGCGCAGAAAACATGCGATGATTTGAGAGGTAATGCCCAACTCTTCATGACCCTGTTCAAGCGCACGATGAATGCCGTTAATAGCGGTGTCGAATGCAATGCCACGATCGGTATGTGTCTGAGGGTCAAAGAAAATTTCAGTATGGATAACATTGTCGGCTTTACAGCGTTCTAGATAAGCCCATGTTAAGTCGTAGAAATCCTGTTCTGTGCGCAGTGCATCAGCACCTTGATAATAGATATCCAGAAATGACTGTAAATCATCAAATTCGTATGCGCGTCTTAGCTGCTCTGGGGATGAATAAGGCAGATCAATGCCGTTGCGTTGAGCAAGTTGGAAAAGTAACTCAGGTTCGAGCGAACCTTCAATGTGTAAATGCAACTCTACTTTTGGGAGCCCTTGAATAAATGCGTTCATATTTCACCTACTATGGATTTTAGGTGTGCACTTACTCTGAATAATAGACAGGAGGTTTTCTTGAACGCCATTACAAAGAGTAAGAACACAATTGTGATCTAAACCCTTCGTAATCAGCACTTTGCGGGAGCTGGTAGAAACCCCCAAACCATATCATTGGGGTTATACGAAGCAAACGGTTGCTACTATACAGAGTTCAGTGTGAATTTGACTAATCGTTTCTCCATAAAACTAATAAATTACTCAGTAGCATTTAAGAATACTCGCCACACCTTATTCAGAACATCATTCTAACATTAGGTTGACACACTTTAGCTATTGCCGCTATTTTGTCTAAAACCACAAAAGACGGTCAATATGAAAGATAACCAATTCGCGAGCTTTGAGGATCTCCTCTCTCACCAAACCAACACTTTGACCGCATGCCAACCCAAAGATTTCGATAGCACTTTTTTCTTACTAGCAAGAGAAGCGCTCGCTTGGTTTAAGCTCGACAGGCTTACCCTGTTTCCAAACTCAATGATTCTTCTGGATACAGGAAAAAGTATTTCCGTATCCCAAACAGATACTCCACCGCTTGAAATGGAACGCTTTCTAAAAGGCAATTATCTTGATTACCTAAAGCTTTTACGTTCAAAAGAGTGTTGGCAGTTGTTCCCTGAGGAAACACTAAAGAACCATAAACTCGACCCGTTACGTGTACTTTTTGAAGAAGGTGCCCATTGGCATGGGATTGTAAGCCTTTCGCTGTTTGGTCAACAGTGGGGAGCGATCGGCTTCTCACGGTTCAGTCGTTACGATAAGCCAATTGAAGAGGCTGACATGAAGCGAATCAAATTGCTGAGTGACATCTGGCTCTGTTTTTGGCAGCACTCCAAAATGACTCGTAGTGTCACCAGCGATGAAACCAATAATATTAACGAGAGTGAAAAGCTATTATTGCTGACCAAAAGGCAGTGTGCAGTTCTAACTCAATTGGCACAAGGTTACACCGCAAAGCAATGTGCGGAGATCCTCTTTTTAAGCCCTAGAACCATTGAGTCACACAAATACCGCATGTTGGATATTTTGGAACTCGACAACCATACCGAACTGATTCAATTTGCGCTGCGCAATGGTTTCGGTATCGACAACAAATAACGCTATATTCGTATAAAAGCCCTAAAAATCAATGATTTAAGGGCTTTGTTTAATCACTATCTTATTGGCCAATTTCAACTAAACTGAGTTAAGTCACTCTCAACGATAATCCGGTCGAATTCTCGACATCAATAACATATCGATATACTTACCCGCTTTGAATGTACTCAGCCTTTTCGTGCCTTCTAACTGAAAACCCACTCGTTCATATAAAGCAATCGCGGAGTGGTTATCGGCATGAACCTCTAACTCAAGACGCACGAGGTTAAGCCAGTTATCGGCTTGATTGATCGCTTCTAGCATTAAAGCCTTACCGACCCCTTTGCCATGCATCTCCGGATTAATCGCTATCGCAAGACCAGCGCAATGTCTGTCTCTCACCTTCGTGGTCATGAATAAAGTAATGTGACCTACGACCTTGCCAGAAACCTCCGCAACTAAAGTGAAATGGTCTGAGTGACCAAACAGTCGCTCCACTTGATCAGAGCTAAGACAAGGCTTTTGTGAGGTATTCTCTAATACTGACGAGTGTCGATAAATATCAAAAATATCTTGGTTATCGGTGGGTTCAAGATGTCTAATTTGTATTTCCAAAGCGCTTCCTTATCATATTATTTTTGTCCATAAGCTAATTTTCATATTACGGATAGCAACGAGCACCTACAACCTTTGAAGGTGTAAGTGCTCGAAATAATTACACAAATAGAAAGGCTGCTCTTAAGCTTCTGCTTTGATTAGTTTTGTTGACGTAGTGTGAATATTAGAATTTGTAGTCAACACCAACACTCGCTAATGCTTGTTCAGAGCTGTAAAAGTCAATCTTAGAGTCAATCGACCTGACACCGAGTAATGAAATAAACGACCAATCTTCATAACCCATTAAGCCACCGAACTCATAAGCTAAAAATGCACCGTATTCATTCTCTTCACGTACTTGCCCGTAAATTGGATTCGACTCATCATATTCACGATCACTTGCATCTAGGGTAACAACAAAACCGTGGCGACCGATTCTCTTCGCGTAGTTTAATTCAATACCATAACTATCGAAGCTGAGTGCCCCTCCTTCTGCGTCTGAGTGGAAATACACCATTGAAGGAACAAATAGACCTGCTTGGTTTGGCAAGATAAAGCGGTACCCTGCTTTGGCGTACACATAGGTTCTTTCCCTATCCAGCAGCACAGCATCTTCCGGAGATAAGGCTTGGCTACCAGATAGCTCTTCATCAACATCAGATTGTCCAAATGCGAGATCCGTTCGAAAACCAGTTCCACCGATATTAGTGAGCTGCAGTCGTCCTACATTACCTTTCACATCCGTTTCATTTCGGTTAACGCCAACAGCATACGGATCCGTCCAAGCCTTGCCCGAGATAAGCGTAGGAAGAACAGAAAAATCCAATATTGTGCCTCCAGATAGCTGATGTCGATAACCAATCTCAAAAGCAATGGTACCTGTTGCAATATCCTCTCGAGTGGTACCCGCATACACTTGATGAGTCAGTGACTCACCAAAGGTATATTGAACCGTACCCAAAAAACCGAGTAGCCCTTGATTTTCGCTGTCCCCCTCCTTGGTGTTGGTTGCTTGATTCGCGTCTTGCTCGGTGCTCAAGTTACTGCTGTCAGAAGATACACCCGTCAAGACACTAAAGTTACCACTGAAACCTTCCGTTGGTGCAAGGCCACTATAAGCTGGCATTGAAGCGAATGCCGAAAATACAACTGGTAAAACAAACCTCATATTCACATCCATTAATTGAATAATCACCCGTTAACTATATGTATTAAATTGAAATTATAACAACTATTTAACGGAGACATTTATTCAACTGACGAATTGGGTATCTAAAAAATAGGTTCAAAGGTGCAATAAGTTGATCTATCGCTTTTAAGCTTTCGTAGTACTTCTCGAAAATAACGGACATAACTCAAAGGAAGACAATATGTTTAACAAATTAATCAAAACCACATCAGTGCTAGTTGCGACGCTTCTTTTTACGGCTTTTGCTCACGCTAACCACCACGAGATGAAGAAAGATATCGTTGATGTTGCGGCGGAAAACGGCTCTTTCAATACTTTAGTGGCGGCAGTAAAAGCAGCAAACTTAGTTGATACATTGAAAGGTGAAGGCCCTTTCACTGTATTGGCTCCCACTGATGAGGCATTTGCTGCGTTACCAAAAGGAACGGTCGACATGTTGTTGAAGCCAGAAAACAAAGACAAACTAGTTGCAGTGCTCACATACCATGTAATACCAGGTAAAATCATGGCAGCTGAAGTTATGAAGTTAAATAGTGCAGTGACGGTTCAAGGCAGTGCAGTAATGATAGCGATAGATGACGGCAACGTAATGATAGACAACGCCAAAGTTATTATGCCAGACGTTGAGGCTAGCAATGGTGTTATCCATGTGATTGACGCTGTGCTGTTGCCTAAATAAGAAATACAACATCGGTCAAAGGTTTTAAGAGGGTGTGACAGGTCACACCCTTTTCATCTTTTAATTAAAAAGTTAATAACGGTCTCCAGCCAACCGAGGCTGCCTTTATATCGACAAGAACCCGAATTACACAAACAAGCGGCCGAATATTAGAAATGCCGCCATCGACACCACCTTCGTGAAGACCACCACCCAGATGCAATCACCAATACTAGAGTGCGTTGCTTTCCCGAGAAGGAACACAAACAGAATCAACCCCAACACCCAGCCCACTGTCGGAATCAATGACACCAAAGCAACGATTACAGCAATAGTAAGAAGGGATTTAAAGTCTGCGACCACGAAAGACATTTTGGAGGCGATGTACATGCAACATGCGGTGATTAGTGCGTCCATCACAAACGCTAAAGCTTCAATTCCCACGTTACTTCCTTCACTCAAATTAGTTGCAGTGAATATTATCGCTAAAGTGATGATTTTTCTTTAAGAAGAGAACCAAAAACAGGTGAAAACTGTAACAAAAATGAGATTACCGTTCGTCTGAAGGCACAACCTTTTCCATCACGTAATTGGTCAGCTTTACACCACGCATTTCAACTTCCTGTTCATTGACAACTTTAAAGCCAAGATGCTCATAGAAAGGCCTTGCGGTAATACTTACTTCAGAGAAATATCTCGATATACCACGAACTCGACCCACAGTGAAAACATGCTCCATCAACGCTTTCCCTACCCCCTTCCCTTGATATTCGTGGTGACAGAAAAAGTGATCAATCAAACCACTTGGTTGCAGGTCAGTATAGCCAACTACGCAACCATCGAGTTCAGCCACAAAGGGTTGTAACCCATTCATACGCTTTTTCCATAACGCAAAGTCAAAGCTACTGGGTGCCCAAGCTTCTACTTGCTGTTGAGAATAATCTCGAACATTCACGTTACGTACGGTATGAAAGAAGATCTCCCACAGTGCTTTATCATCACTCGCTTGATAGTTTCGAATTCTAACCACGACATACTCCTTTTTGTCTTAAGTTCTTTCAGAGGTGCAAATAGACAGCTGAATCAGCAGGCTCAATAGTCCAAGCTCAACAGGCTCAGCTTTAGAACAAGACATCAACGATAAAACACAGCCAACCAGATCGTCACCATGTCTTTGTCCGTACCAATGACCTTGTGCTTTTCTCGTGCAGCGATGTTGATGTAATCCCCTTTTGATAAAGTAACAACGCGTCCATCTTCAAACTCGATGACACCCTTACCTTCAATCACCATCACCCATTCATTCTCATCTTGGTCATACCAACCCTCTTCTGGTGAGCTATGTCCATGCGACAATATTCTTTCGATTCGAACACCGTCGTTTGCAATCAGGTCATTGAATATTTCATTGGGTATTGACGAAGGAACATCATTGTAAATGTTTGGCATCAAGCTCTCCTAGCTAACATTGAATTGATTGGAATTGAATTGATTAACAACCTGGGCCTTAGCTGCACTGTAAAACCTAAGCAGCAGCACTCTTTCTGAAATAAAAACGGTAATAGCCCACCAAGTTACTGCAGATAAACAGCGCCTCCATCAGAACTGCTGTTGGCGAGCCAACTAAGTAATTGTGAACCAACCAGAAGCTGGTTCCGATGATCATCAACTCTCTTAATCGGCGGTCATCTTTATTGAAGGCTGCAAAGGTTTGAAATACGGAAGCAAAGCAACTCAATATGCTTGTCAGCCCCGAGTAAGTCACAACCGTTGCGACCACTGACATGGAACAGAACAAATATTTAAACTTAGACGATGTAGAAAATACACTCGTCAAATAGCGAATAGTGGCAATCGTCATTAAGCTCGCCGCTGTCCATTGTTCGAGAAGAATAAAGTGGCTCGAAATAAGCACGCCAGCAAAGAACAGACAGGTAACGATTTTCTTTCTCTCTTTAAACTGAAAAGACAGAAGATCGAAACAAATAGCAATTGCGACTAATACTTGAGAAAGATAAAAATCTGACACGGTGATTCCTTCAATAATAACATCACGCCCTAGCCGCTTCTTTCACTGTGAATAATCGAATAAAACATACTAGGCGGTTACAACAAAACAGAGCAAACAGCGATCTAAAGCTTCTATAAAAATCTAAAGTTTCAACACACCACTGATCACAGTGATAGCAGAACCGATTAACTTTACTCGCCCGTTTGCTAATAGCTCTGTCGACATATACCCACCACGACGAGACGCCTGATAAGCACTGAAGCAGCTTTTGTTTAGCTTTTCAGCCCAGTGCTGCGTCAATGCACAATGTGCCGATCCAGTAACAGGATCTTCATTAACCCCAACCCATGGCGCAAAATAACGAGAAACAAAATCGAGTTTAGAATTTGATGAAAGTGCCGTCACCACAACACCTCGCCCTTTAATACTCTTTAAAGCATCAAAGTTAGGTGAAAGAGCCAATAACACTTGCTCGCAGGAAACTTCGATTAACTGCTTGGAATCAAACTCTCGGAATGAAACGACTTGGTGCGGTTCTAAACCAAAGAGCTCAAGCAATGTGAGATTAGCTTCTGAGTTCAATGACAACTGAGTGCTAGGGAAATCAAGTTCGATAGACGATTCACAAACTGTGGCAGATAACTCACCCGACAAGGTGTTAAACGCAACACTGTCACCTGTTTTAACCAACCCTTGCTCTTTCATTACATGAACGGTTGCCAATGTGCCATGCCCACACAGTTTTACTTCTATTTCTGGAGTGAACCATTTTAGCGTCATGGTGTTAAGCGCAAGAAAAGCCGTTTCGGATACCGCCATCTCTTCAGCGATTGAGAACATGAGTGACTCATCAAGTAGATCTTGAGAAATGCAGACCCCAGCTGGGTTTCCTTTAAAAGCTTGAGTTGTGAACGAGTCCACTTGATATATATCTAAATTCACAATAGTTCCTAGCTCTTATATTGGATAAATATTGTTGCCTACAATAAGCACAAACACCCCGTGCTACAAGTGTTCAACAGCAACATAATTAATACTTATTTAAGAAGTAAGGAATGATAAACAAAGAGTTATGAAAATAATAGGCGATTAAGCAGAAGGTTTAATATCGGGCAGATAAGAGATCAAACGTATCTGCCTGGTAGCAAACAAGCACACATTCGCGGCACATAGGCATTGTATCGTGCCACAAACGTAAGGTTACTCAGCAATGGTGAATCTACTGACGTACCAGAGCAGATTTCACAATGGTCAAGCCAAGCAGACCCAGCATGACTCCTGTCACTTTATCAATATAGTAAGCAACACGTGTAAACTCTTGACGCACTTTAGGTGCAGATAACAGGAAGATGATCGCCGCATCCCATACAAATACAACCACCGTCATCCAAACACCTAACCCCAACTTAAACATGAAGCCAATGTCATTGTTCAACACAACCGTGAATAAGCTCAAATAGAACAAAAGGTTTTTGGGATTAAGGATTCCTGATAGAAAACCCGTAATGAATTCTTTGAGAAAAGTCGTTTGGTTGAAGCTATCTCCTTCGGTAACATCCATATTGCTGTAATTACATTTCTTCGCTCTTATCGCTTGCACAGCAAGATAAACAAGATACAGACCACCAATGATCTTCAGTACAATCATAACGGAAACGGATGCCGCTAGAATCGACCCTACTCCAACCAAGCACAAAGCAATATAAACTGCATTCGCACTGGCAATACCGAATGCAACGCCTAATGCTTTTCTTCCCTTATTTCGAACAGCACTCTTCACCACAATCACAAAGTCTGGCCCGGGGCTCAATAACGCTAGAAAGTGAGCAATCGCCACGGTAACAAAAATCCCAACTAAACCCGCATCCATAAACCAATGTCCTTATTGTAAAATTTAATGCATTATTATTGCATAATTAACCTACAATTAGCTTTTTGGGTTAATTATTAGGGTTTCGATACTAAGAGAATCAGACAGACAACACGTTTTCACCGGTCTCGTTAGGTAAAAGACGGCCCAAATAACACGCTTTTTAATATTTAGACCGCTAAGCCATGATTTAGCTTGGTGTTTTTTATAAAGGCTCATTTATTCCCTAATTTGCGGGCTGAAAGTAAGTGGGCGCATCAAATATATTAGGTTGTACTAAAATAAGAGTCGTAAATTTGAAGCAGGTCGCAAAATTTGGGCTACGATTTAGTTAAGCAAAGTAGGAAAGGAATCCGTCAGTGAAAGCATTTTATGTTTCAGTCCTTGCGTCATCATCCTTTTTAACTGGCACAGCGTTTAGCCAACAGAATGATATTTATCTCTACAATTGGGATGAATTTCTATCCAATAGCGTCGTGACCCAACTGAGCGACACGTACGGCATTTCTTTGAAACAGCAGTTTTTTTCTGATGAGTCGATCAGAGATGAAGTGCTATTAAGCGAACGTCGTGGCGCATTTGAGCTCGTCATTATAGAAAGTATAAAGCTCAATGCGTTAGCCAAGCAGAACCTGTTTCATAATCTCAGTGAGTTACAACAATCCATTGCTGGTAACATAGATTCACGTTGGGTTGAAGGATGTGGCGAGTATGGCATTCCCTACGCTTGGGGGACTGCGGGAATCTTATATCGAAGTGACAAAGTAAACACTCCCACCTCTTGGAACGCTATTCTCGAACCAGACACGAACAGCAGTGGCCGCATAAGTATGTATTACGAACCTACGGATTTGGTGAGTACTGCACTGTTAGCAAATCAATTTGATCCATTTACCAATAATGAGCAGGAACTTCGCGTTGCCTATAAAACCCTGCAAGCTCAAAAGCCTCACCTAGAAAGCAACGAATACGTCATCGACTACATTCGCCAACCCGAACGTCTTGCTAACATCGACCTTGCCTACGGTTATTCTGGTGACAGTTATGTACTCAATGATTTGGAGCCTGATGCCTCTTGGTCCTACGCTGTGCCTCAAGAAGGCACCACGTTATGGTTAGAGTGCATTGCTGCGATTAATAACGGAGAGTTGTCTACACAAGCAACAACGATTTTATCATTCTTGTCGCAACCCGAGATCGCAGCTCAAAACGCAATGGATTCATGGTTTGCAACTCCAAGCTCAAAAGCAAAAGCCTTAACGACACAAGAGTACCAAAATGATCCGGAGCTTTTCCCTAGCAAAGAGGTCTTAGAACGCAGCTATCTGTATCAGCAACTCGAACCCAATAGCATTCAAATTCGTAACCGCATTGTCGACAGTTTGAGATAATTAATGCCAGTATTAAAGAAGCTCTACTTTGTGCTCATTCCTACCTTATTGTTCGTATTTGCAATAGGCGGAATGGTGACTTACAACTTGGCCTCTAACCACGCGAAACACATGTACTTAGACGAAGTACAATCGGATGTGAACACCGCGCTCGTGGCGGCTGAATACGAGCAGCTTGGCTTATCTTTGCTAGTGAAAGATATTGGCTCATCCCTACAGTTCTTGCGATATATTCAAAACCCGGGTGACTACACAACCCTGTCCCTGCTGGAAAAAAGAGTGCTTCGTGTCTTAAACCAGAGTCACGTTAATCAGTTTGGTCAACGTAATATCTATGTCGTCGATCCTAAATTCAAATTAACACTCTCTACTTTACGAGCAGACCCTTTCGAAGGGTTAAAGATCCCCGACAACATCTATGAGAAAGTCTTCGACATCTATACTTCGTTGATTAATAAAAACGAGCTATCTCATGAAGGCTTCTCTTATATCTCAGTGAGTGGTGAGCTCAGATACGCTTATGTTGCAGCTATCGATCCTTACTTACTCCCTCAAGACAAACGTGCAAATAACAGTGTCAATCGATACATATTGATTGCAGACGGCCCATTAAAACAGTTGTCTGATTTACTCACCAAATACAACGATGATGACAACATGCAGCTTCTGATTGAACCGTCATCAGATACCGAACATATTGAAAATACACAGTTCGTTATTAAGTCCTTTGAACAAACCAAAGACAGAATCAAAGTCGAGATGAATAGTCGTCACTTCCTCGCTCAAGTCAATATTCGTGAAAAGAAATTCAATCACGAAAAATCCCTCATCGCTCAGGAGACCTTACTCGGTGGCTTAACGATATTATTCATTATTATGCTCATCGTACACATGGTCGTACGTTATCAATTAGTGCGCCCACTCAAAGACTTGTTACACGAAATCTCCATTGGTGGACTCAAACTTAGATACTTTAAACGGTCATCCGGACAAAGTGAGATCGACGGACTTAAGAACGCCTACATTGACTCACTAACGGAATTGAAATTCGAAGCTGAATTCGACCAATTAACCAAATTAGCAAACCGACGATCATTTATACGACACCTAGATGTGCGTATAAAAAGTTCAATGAGCCCACACTGCTACTTGGTTTGTTGGGACATTATCGACTTTCGTAAAATCAATGATTTATACGGTGCAAAGGTGGGCGACAATGTACTCGTTAGTCTAGCCAAAACACTAAGAGAAACCCTGCAGAATCAACAATCCTCTTTCGGTTTTAGTTGCAGCGACTATTCAATCGCAAGGCTTGGAGGGAACCAATTCATTGCCATATTGGAAGTGGGTGAACACCAATCAATAAACGAAGAAATTGAGAACATTAACAACACCCTAACAGGTACGACTTTCCTAGATTATTATGGGTTCAGGCTTTCAATTGCAACTGGTGTACTACCCGTCGATACCCCTAAGTTCGAGGAGATATGGCACCGATGTATTGATGAGATGTTGATTAATGCTAAGGACCACAGTGACGGAGAGAGCCGGATTGTTTACGGCGAAGAACTACTTCATTCACTTGAAAGACATGATGTTATCGAGAAAAGGTTATTGGAGTGCTGCGCGAGTGACAACTTTGAACTTCGCTTTATGCCTATTTTCAATGCTAAGACACTTCAGATCGACGGAGCAGAATGTCTGATTCGCTGCCCTGCTCTATTTGATATAAAGGCAGGGCCGGATGAGTTCATTCCAGTCGCAGAGAAAAGTAATTTAATATCCAAGCTCGACATGTGGGTCATTAGTACCGCAATCAAGACCTATAAAGAGCTTGCAGATATTCACCAATATAAAGGCACCTTGTCCATTAACATCTCGGCGATGGAGCTCTACAACCGTAACTTTGCGGACAATATTCGAAAGGTACTCGAACGTTATCAAGTTCCTCCAAGCAACATCATTATAGAAATTACCGAAACCAGTTACGTAAAAAGCAGCAAGCTTACCGTGCAGACCATTGAGAGCATCAGAAGCTTAGGTTTAAAAGTTTCCCTCGACGACTTCGGTACGGGTTACACGGCGTTTAACCAACTTCTTCATTACCCTGTCGATGAACTTAAAATAGATAAGAGCTTTGTCGATAATATCGTCCACGACAAAGCTGACCGCAAGATGGTCGAGTCTATGGTTAACTTAGGGCACTCTTGTGATACATTCGTTGTTGGCGAAGGTGTCGAATCTCTCGAACAGTATCATCACCTTCGAAAAGCCAACTGCGACCTAATACAGGGTTATTTTTTCAGCCAACCACTCACTTACATCGAGTTCATTGAATTTGTTCGTGACCACAATCCGCAAACTATTCTTGATCAGCAAGCCCTTTTAGAACCAACTACTAACGAAAGGGTTGTCGTGCTTAATCATAAATAAAAATGTTCGATTTAATTGCCATGCGCCTTAACAGTCATGTTATTTAATTAAAAAACGGCCACTTTCCCGCCCCTTTTAAACCTGTAATAGCGTCTGAAATGAGCCAATATCTACGGCCGCAATACACGTTCAATATCTTGGGGCTGACACTGAGTAAACAAATAAAATCGCTACTTAACTAATGACTACGTTCATTGGCACGGACAAGGCTTGTAGTATTAAATAGGTATAATAAGGAAGGATAGATAAATGTGGAGCTCAACAAGTGCTAGGAAGCCGTAACAAGAGCTAGGAAACTGGGAAGCATTAACAAGAACTGGCAGGCAATAGCAAATAGCAATCAGCAATCAGCAATCAGC
>NZ_JACJFF010000135.1:0-13927 GCF_014164465.1 Vibrio sp. SG41-7
TCTTGAGACTACGCTCCGTTAAATCGAGTGGTGATTTACAGGATTACTGGAATTTCCATAAACAGCAGGCTAAACAAAGGCTGTATGGCTAAAATGTAACGTGTCGATTCAAAAGAACCACACCCAAATGAATTTGCAGCCTCTTTAGAGGCAAAAGTTACGTCATTAGATAGGTTTTTCATGTCAACTCCAATAGAGCGAGTTTATAGGATGCCCTGATTACCTAACATCGCTCCGGTTTACACGAAACATATTGGTTTAGATAAAAACACCTTTTTCACAGGGCGGTCTAGTCGAAGGACTGGTCAGAGATTTGAGCATCTTTCAGCGCGAAACCAAATTGACGATTAGATTTTCCTTTTCTTTACTCCATTTTTCCACTCCCAAACTGCCCAAAATGGACCATTTCACGAAGTCTCTAACCTTTGCGACGTATTTGCCCAAAATGGGCTGATGCAGAGTCATAATCTATGCGCCTACCCTATTAGACTGGAAACCTCAAACAGGTCTAATTAAAGAGGGCAATACATTAATGAAACGTTCAGCATTGGCAATTGCTTTGATTGCAGCATTAAGCGGATGTGGTTCCGGTGGAGAAGATGGAGGAAGTAGTTCCAATACAAACACCAACTCAGGAACAAAATCTGGCTCTATTAAAATTGATAACATCTCGATAAAAGAAGGAAATTCAGGTAACAGTGATGCCAAAGTGCGTGTTACTCGTAGCGGTGGTAAAGATGGTGTAATTAAAGGTAAATACCGAACTACCCCTGGAACTGCATTATCAGATCAAGATTACCTGGAAACTGTTGGAGAATTTGAGCTTCAAGATGGCGTTACTCGGGTTGATTTGATCATCCCTATCATTGGTGATGTAAAGGATGAAGATGATGAAACATTCTCCGTTCAAATTTTCGATGTTTCTGGTACCTCCAGCATAGAGAGAGATACTGCTACCGTAACAATCAACAATGATGACTCCTCTCCAGAAATATCATTTACCTCAGAAATCAGAACCACATCAGAAGGAAGTGGTCGCGTTAAAATTCCGCTACAACTAAACACTTCATCAGGAAAAGATGTAAGCGTCAGTTACGAACTCAGTGGATTAGCTATTAACGGCCAAGATTATAGTGTCATCAGTGACAGCACTATTGTTTTCCCGGCTGGAACTACTGAGCAGTTTCTTGAGTTAGATATTGTTCAAGATGACGTTCCCGAAGGCGGTGAAACAATAAAAATTAAACTTACCGAGGCTAACAATGCCACACTCAGCAAACAGTTTGAGACCAGTGTTATTATCCTTGGAGACTTAGTGTTAAACGATACTGGCGTCACCAGATATGTAAATGGGAATGACTTCGATGCCCAAGGCGCACCTAATGATCTTCCGGGGCAAGATGCTGAATTTGGCGCTGATACTGACTCACCAAACTACTTAGATGGTTATGCAGGTTTCTCTTTTACAAAATTAGACGTTTCCGGAAACCACCTTCCTCATACAGCGACGGCATGGTCATGTGTCTTGGATAACCGAACAGGGATCGTCTGGGAAAACAAAGGTGATGCAATTACTGATATTCCATCTTCACTTTCGGAAGCAGAATTCAAAGCCCTAGTAAATGATGCTTGGAGTGCCAGCAGAAACCCAAGCTCAAAGGATTATGTTCCTTACCCTTATTATCACTGGCATCAAAACTGGCAAGCTAAAAACTACCTATACACCTGGTACAGCAAAGATAGAACTAATGACGGTGGCAGTGCTGGTGGCGCTTCACTAGAATTCCAAAACCGTAATGCTCCTGTTCACAATAAGGCACAATGCGCGTTCCCTACGACAGATAACGCTGGTTATGTAAAAGTCACATCATGTAGTACCGATGACTACATTCGTGCGGCCAACGAGCTAGCCGTTTGTGGCTATAAAGATTGGCGATTACCTTCCATTGAAGAGCTACGTTCTATTGCCAATTATGAAAACAGTCAAACACTGCTCGATACCGACTATTTCTATAACTACGAAGGTGGCGCACCGATTTGGTCTGGAACCCCGAGTTCAAATGGTGAAGGTACAGCATGGTGCATGGACTCAAGCAATGGACAAGCTAAGTTGTGTCATAAACAAAGCAACTCGGCGAGCATTCGTTTAGCAAGAGGAGGGAAACAGTGATGAAGTCCAAACTAACCGTTGCGGCAAGCATTCTTTGTCTTGTAGGGATATCAACTCAAACTTACGCACAGACTTGTAAGTCAGATATTATCGCTCCCACCACCAATATAGAGCAATTTACAGTACATAAAGACGGCACAGTTACTGACGCCGCAACAGGCTTGATGTGGACCACTTGCACTATGGGACAAAGATATAGTGCCGATAACTGCATTGGAACTCTAAAATCATTTCCTACTTGGTCTGATGCGTTACTAGCTGTGGACGACGCTAACAGCAGCAATTTACTAGGGTACTCTGACTGGAAACTACCCAACATTAAAGAGCTTGGTTCCATTGTCGAAAGGTCATGCTCAGCTCCTGCGATCAGATTGGAGGTATTCAAAAGCACCCCAAAAGTACTTTATTGGTCAAACACTCCTGACAGCAAGGTTAACCCTCAGTTGAAAGCGCGAGTTATTGATTTCAATGAAGGAACTGAGTTCGCATCGTTAGCACAATCTAATATATATCTGCGGCTAGTTCGTGACCTTAAAGAAACGTCCAACTAATTCCATCGTAAGCCCCGGATTTTATTCTGGGGCGTTCCCATAGTGAAGTACACGCGATGAACAAAACATTACCACCTGATACCCCAGAGCAAGCCCGAATCACCAACTATCAAGGAAACCAACTGATAGTTAGGGCCTATGCTGGCACGGGAAAGACAACAACCCTCATCAAATATGCTCTTGCTAACCCTCGGCTAAGAATGCTGTATATCGCGTACAACCGAGCGATAAGAGATGAAGCAGCGGAAAAGTTTCCCCGAAATGTTACGTGCAAAACCTCTCATCAACTAGCATTCGCATCTGTTGGACGTATGTTTGCGCACAAATTAGTGGGAAACATTCGCCTGACCGATATAGCACAAGCGTTAAACACAAAAAACTGGACTCTTGCAAGAGACTGCCTGGATACGCTAAATGCATTTATGTGCAGCGCAGATGACCAGATTCTGTATGACCATTTCGAAAGAGCAGATACTGGATTACTACTAACTACAAAGCAAGAGAGATACGTAATAGAAGTCGTTCAAAGTGCAGAAGATATTTGGAAGAGGATGTGTGAACCTCAAGATCCTTTCCCTATGGTTCATGATGGATACTTAAAGCTGTACCAATTATCTCACCCCAATCTATCATTGAGATACCAAGTAATCCTCTTTGATGAAGCACAGGACGCAAACCCAGTAACTAGTGACATTGTAATTAGGCAGCGCTCAAGGACTATTCTTGTTGGAGACGTCCACCAGCAAATCTATCGTTTCAGAGGTGCAAATGATGCGATGAATAACCCCCGCTTCTCGAACGCAGATCAACTCTACCTCACACATAGTTTCCGATTTGGGCCTAATGTAGCGATGGTTGCTAATGCCCTTCTCGAACTAAAAGGAGAGACCAAGCCGGTAATTGGGCGCGGAGCTAAAGATCAGGTTCTTATGATGCTACCTCAAAATATCGGGCATCATGCTGTGTTACACCGCACGGTAATGGGAGTTATTCAAACTGCTTTGGGCTACACAGGTGCGGGACATAAAGTTTTCTGGGCTGGTGGTATAGAGTCTTACCAAATCGACTATCTGGAAGATATCTTTTGGTTCTCACGAGAAGAAAGAGAACGTGTCAGAAACAAGCAGATACTTAATGATTATGAGGACTATCAAGAGTTCACCGAGATAGCTCGTGCGACTCAAGACAACGAGATGTTTAGAGCGATGGCAATTATCGAAGCCTACGAAGATCTTCCTGAACATCTTGCGATATTACGCCTTAACACCCTAAAAGACGAATCGGTTGCAAATGTCACTGTGTCTACCAGTCATAGAGCAAAGGGACTGGAGTGGGATTATGTCCAACTATTTGATGACTTCCCTGACGTTTTGGACCCCGAGCTAGAACCTGAGGCACGGGATGATGAGATCAATCTACTTTACGTTGCAAGCACGAGAGCCATGCGAGCACTTGCGCTTAACGCTTCAGTGGAAATGGTGATCAGGTACATCACCCATAAGCGTCAACTTGAAAAGATTCAGCAGGAAGAAGCAACTAACAATCAGTCAGAACACATAAAAACAGCCTAATCGACCAAAAATACAACAATAAAACCTCCCCTAATTGCCCTAAATGGGAGGTTTCAGATGCATTCCTTAATCCTCCCCCCCGTTACCATATGCCTGAATGGGAAAATATGTGTGGTGACATGAACAACAAGACTTTAAAGAAAGCTACTTTAGCGCTGGCATTGATAGCCTCAATGCCAAATATCTCCGTAGCAGAAGACAGTAGGCCCGGCTTTTACGATAGAAAGGCGGAAGGATGGTTTTTCTATGAAGTCGAGCCAGAAGAAAAAGAAGTACCTAAACCTAAGCCAGTAGCAGTGCAACCTCCCCCACCACCTCCTGAGCAAGAACAGATGGCCCAGAGTGAAGGACCTGAATATTT
This sequence comes from Vibrio sp. SG41-7, assembly GCF_014164465.1. Taxonomy (NCBI): domain Bacteria; kingdom Pseudomonadati; phylum Pseudomonadota; class Gammaproteobacteria; order Vibrionales; family Vibrionaceae; genus Vibrio; species Vibrio sp. SG41-7. The sequence goes on from NZ_JACJFF010000135.1 coordinate 4,654, forward strand.
TTCTGCTGCGTGGTTTAGAGAGAACTTACCTAAATACAAAGATGCTTGGTGGGATAACCCAACCATTGAGAACGCTAAAGCTTTTGCTTACATGCAGCGATTCGCAATGGATCGTTCAGAACAAGCGCAAGATGCATATGAACTGGCTATTTTAGGTGATCCTTATCTTGATGAAGTGTCCAGAAGACCTTATGCCACATTCGCATCTCAGCAAGTAGATAGTAAGGCTGGGAAGGAGAGGCAGACATTACTTGGGACTGTAGCAAGTCGTGTGGGTCTATTTTTCTTCTACCAGCCAAACTGCGAAATGTGCGAAATACAGGCTCCAATAGTCAAAATGCTTGAGCAAGGATATGGATTTACTGTCGTGGCAGTATCTTCTGACGGCACCCCTTTCCCAGGAAACATTTTCCCCGAGTTCAAAGTAGATAACGGCCATGCCGAACAGCTAGGTGTCGTCACCTACCCAGCTTTATTCTTAGCTTCACCAGATGGGAGTTTTGCTCCTGTTGGGCAAGGGGTAATGTCACTTCCAGATACAGCCAATCGAATTCTAGTTACTGCTCGCCGAGCAGGTTGGATCAGTGATGACGAATTCAACAAAACAAGAGCACTGGTTAATACCGACAACAACATTGCGGAAATTCTTACCGATAAAACAGGTGAGGCTTCCTTAGAAGAAATCATGACGGATGATAAAGGGAACTATATCCCGCCGGAACAATTGATGGACTTCATCCGCGAAAAAATTAAGGAGAAATAAGATGTTCAGAAAGAACAAGCTGCGGAAGAAAGCTCTCGCTATTTGCGTAGCATCCGTTCTGTGGACAGTACCGAGTATATCTACAGCTAACGGCTTAAAGTCTGAAATGGACGCCCTTTTCAATGAAATGAGCAATGTCACTCAACCAGGTGTATTTGAAACACAGCGTCGAGGGGTTCTGGCTGGTGGTCGATACACAACGAAAACACGCATATTTAATGAAAACCTAGTGTCATTCACACCTCCATCATGGAAAGCTGGTTGTGGTGGTGTTGACCTATTTGGGGGCTCATTGAGCTTTGTTAACGCAGAACAAATCGTCACTTTGCTGCGTTCGGTAGCTGCAAATGCAAAGGGATACGCATTCCAATTAGCATTGGATAACGTCTTTCCTGATGGTGCAAAATGGATAGAAAACTTCCAAAAGAAAATACAACAATTAAACCAATATTTGGGTAATTCTTGTCAACTTGCACAAGGTATCGTAAATGACGCTACTTCTTCATTCGATGTTAAACACAAAACTGACGCTTCCATTACAGCTACCACAACGGGTCTGTTTGACGATGTATTCTCATCTAAGCAAGAGCAAGGCGGTTCTACACCACTCGAACAATTGAAATCAAACAACCCAGATGAGTACAAGAAAATGATTGGTAATATCATCTGGAAGCAATTGAAGAAAAATAATGCAAACGCATGGTTCACATACGGAGACAACACATTACTAGAAGCCATAATGTCTGTGACGGGAACAGTAATAATCGGTGATATTGTTAATGATTCACACGCAAGTATTACGGAAAAAACGACACCAATCACCACTTTACCTGGCAATAAAATCCAAATTTCAGATCTAATCACTGGTAGTAACGTTGAAATATACTCATGTGGTTCAGATACTGAAAATTGCCTAAGCGCTGGGGCAACTGGTGGCGGTGTTAAAACCGTCAACATCACAGGCATAAAGAGCCAAATTGAAGATATGCTTATTGGTTCAAGTACATCTACAGGTATTATTTTCAAGTTTGCTAGTAATGCTGGAACACTATCAACTAGCGAGCAAAACTTTTTAGCTAGCTTACCTGTTGGTATAGGTGCAATCATCCGAAATCTTTCTGTTCTATCTAAAGACTCTGCAATGCTATTTGCCTCAGAGTCGTCTGGAGCGATTTCTCTAGCAATGATGTATTCATTTACAAATGAGCTTTTCAGAGCTGCATTTATTGCTATATCAAACAGTGATAGTCCTTATAAACAGCAAGCCTTGGAAGTATTGCGTGAATCTCAAGCCAACATGAGAGCCGAATACTCAATTCTTACAGCTCAATATGGAGATCTCTCTTCTCAAATCGAAAAGTACAACAACCTCCTAAATAACGTTCGAAAGCAAAAATATATGTTATCGACGCTAACTAAAGCACCAAGAACAAAGGAGTAAAACTTCATGCCTGAATTTACTATTTACTCCATTGGCGACTCAGCATTTCTTGAGCAGATATTAATTGCTGTAGCCATGATCACGGGGACCAATGACTTCACCAAGATGGTCAGTGTTGGGTTGCTTATTGGTGTAGTGATGATAACCGTTCAATCTGTTTTCCAAGGGGCAAAACAGATTAATATTCAGCAAATTTTTATGGGGTGGCTACTATACGCCTGCTTCTTCGTACCGACTTCATTAGTTAAGATTGAAGATGCTTACACCGGGCAAGTTCGTCCTGTGGCAAACGTGCCGATTGGTATAGGCTTTGCCGGAGGTGTTATATCGAATGTTGGCTACACCCTAACAAAATTATTTGAGACTGGTTACGGCATTATCGTACCCAATGTTACTGAAACTCACTTTTCTGAAACACTCAAGCTACTGAATGATGTAAGACGCGGTGTGTACGATAGCGCTATTTTTACAGCCCTAAACCAAGATCAAGGTGGTGGCTATGTTGATGTTCGTCGCTCAGTTTCTAATTACATTAGAGAATGTACGCTAACAAAAGTAGATCTCAACCTGATGAGCTTAGATGAGCTTCTAACACTCCCTTTAGATCAAGCCTTACAATTCAATTCTTCACTATACGGAACGCGTGTATATCTAAACGCGTCGAATCCCGATGGTGGTGATTTTACTTGTAGTGAGGCATGGTCTACAGCTGAGGGGGTTGGCATTGTTGGGGCATTAAATAACCTAAGTGGGTCCAATGTAAATAACGCTTTAAACAATCTACTTGGTGTAGATCCTACCTATACAGGTGTAAATGCTCTAACAAAGATAGCTGACTCATTACAAGCAGTAGGAGCAATTTCCACCTCAGCAGTAGAATATACAAAAGTCGCTCTACTAGAGCCTTTGTATTATGAAGCAGCTGCCGGACGATACCAGGACCTTCAAGACTATGGTTCTGCATTGATGATTAACCAAGCGATTCAACAGCGAAACACTCAATGGGCAGCAGAGCAATCTATGTTCATGTCAGTCGTCAGACCGATGTTAACGTTCTTTGAAGGTTTTGTTTACGCGATAACTCCTATAATGGGCTTTATCATCGTTATGGGTTCAATGGGAATGACGTTGGCAGGAAAATACTTCCAAACGGTTCTCTGGATACAGCTATGGATGCCAGTTCTATCTATAACAAACCTATTCATTCATACAGCAGCGACTAATGAAATGGCAAGCCTGTCTACACCAGGCTTAAACTCAATGTATGCATTATCCTCAACAGGAGACATTCTACAGAACTGGATCGCTACGGGGGGAATGTTAGCAGCAGCCACTCCTATTATTTCACTGTTCATAGTGACAGGATCAACATACGCATTTACCAGTCTAGCTAACAGGGTTAACGGTTCTGATCATGTCAATGAGAAAATTCAGTCGCCTGATGCTTTGAATCAAGGCCCTGTAATGAACAGTCAACCTGCATATAACCACAACCAATTTAGTGGAACGATGGCAACTGGTGCTGAAAGTTTGATTAGTACTTTTTCTCTCGGTTCATCTATCGGAAGCGGTGTCAGTTCTGCAAGAGCATTGCAAAGTCAAAAATCAGAAGCTTTTTCTGATTCTCTGGGTAGAGGATTTGCTCACGGTGTATCTCAAGACCAAGCTTACTCTCGTCTAGCAAGTATTGGTCGCACGATTGGTTCACAAAACACCCAACAAAGCCAGTTGGTTAACCAACAAGCTAAAAACTTCATGGATAAATTCCAGGTTGATGATCAACATGCTGATGCTGTCAAAGGTGCTTTCGGTATGCAAGCCATTGGCTCCTTAGATGTAAAAGAAGCTGCGGCAATGGTAATGCCACTGATGGGCACCGCTCGTGCAGCAGTAAAAAATGCAGTTAAAGGTCCCTCCAAAGGAACTGGTTTGGCAACTATACATTCTGAAGAGGATGGAGCCAAAGGCGGTGGTGGTGATATCGTAGGTCTAACTGCTCAAGCCCAGGGAAAAACGGAATCGTCTGCAACAGATACGTCAACATGGTCTGCCAGTGATGTATCGCAATTCATGAAAAATGTTTCATTGGGGAAGACTGATTCTCAGGCACTTACCAATCAATTAGCTCATGGCATTAATAGACAAGGTGGCGAATCCTTTAAACAGTCATGGGGTGATAATTTATCTCAAAATCTATCTAAGTCTGCACAAGAGCTTGTTTCTGCCACTAATGCATATACAACAATGGATCAATTGCAAAACTCTATGGGCTCGATGACAAATAGCGACTTTAAAACATTGGGTGGCGAAGTCGCTCGCTCGCCAGAAGCAATGGATTACCTCAACCAACATTATCAAAATGCACCGGACTCAGTTCGAAAAGAAGCGGCAAATCTCGAACAAAGATATCGTGGTTATGGCATGGACCCAGGTGTAGCTAAAGCGGCAGCTAGACTGACAGCTATGACAAATACCAACAACTATCAGCCAGGGCAACAAGTTGGAGGCTTCCAAGCTGCTGTTAGTGCAATCAACTTAGCTACCGGGAGAAATAGCGGATTTGAAAGCGACCCTCTACAGTACAGCGGCCTCACTCCTCCAACTGTGCCAGAGAATTTAGGGCAGACAGTTGGCAGCAACGTTGGAAGCGGTCCTGTTTTACCTTCCAATTTTAGAGAGAACACAATCAGTACGTCTGGCACAGCTCCGGTAACAGAAACGCCACCAACACCTCCTGTTACTCCGGTAACTGGCGAACATGATGCAAACCTCCAACAATTAGGCAATCTTGCAAATCAGACTAACCGAGCTGTTTCTAGCCCAGAAGAGCAAAAAGCAAGAAATAATATGCTCAATGCTTTGCCGGATATGTCATGGAGCGCTTCCACTTGGGGGGCAGTAGACAATACTGGAGACTGGTTGGCTCGAAGAGCTGAGCAAGTTGGTGGTGCAGCAGTAGCTGGTGGACAGGCGACAGCGAGCGATTTTTCAAATGCAATGGATCAGTTGCGAACCATGACACCAGAACAAAGGGACCAGTTTATCGAAGCGACTCAACGTGGTGACGACTATATATCCGAAGAGTACGGCTTTGGCGGAGAAATGGCAGTTGCAGCGGCAAAATTAGGTCGTAATGTTATTGGCGCAGCAGCTAGCGGTTACAACGCAGCCAAAGAGTGGTTAACGGGAGAGTCAGATCTCTCAGAAGCAGCGAAAGGAATGAGCTTAGAACAACGAGGGGCATTCTACGCAGCAGCAACAGCGTCGGCAGCGGAAGCTGGCGGTAGTGCAGCAGCTAATTTCATGGAACAATATGGAGATGAATTCAAGCAAACTATGGCTGAGCTCGGGACATCGAGATACGGTTTAACAAACGAACAAGCGGCTGTTTATGCTGAATCTTTTGATACTAACCAAGATAGAATGAGTCAAGCTGTTAACAACTTAAAAATGCAGTATGCTGAAACTGATGCTAATGGTTCAGTAATGATGAATGAAGATGGCAGCCCTGTTTTATCTCAACAAAACCAAGAGTTTACAGACCAACTTGTGAATGTTTTACAAAATGCAGGTGACGCTGGAGATAGATCAGGAAGTTATCTTACTGCCGTTCGTGGCTACAACATTGCAAATCAGCAATTCGATTAATTCTTCCCTTTCACCCGAATCCAAAAGGATTACCATTTGAATCTACATCCATACCTTTGTGGCCCATCATTGGCAAACCTGTAGCGGGATTGTGTCGTTTTTTCTTTGCGCATCTCCCAGTTCCTATTTTATTAACACCACCAGAATAAACAGCGCGCATCCCAACAAAAAGAATAAAAGCCATCATTGCTACCAATGCTACTTGCCACTGTATGTATGCGACAGCAGACCAGAAAACAATCGCTGCAAATGGACTTTTATGAACCAATAACACAAACCCCAACGTCCAGTACATTACAGGAACAGACATCAAAGCCCAGCCCCAAGCCGTATCTGCCGCCATAACAAAACCTAGCAACAAAAGAAACAAACCGAAAACATTAATCACATGCTTCATACTTACGACCTCAATGAATTTCATATATATCCAGTATATCACAGAATCAAACAATGCAACTATGACCATGGGTTTTACTACTCACTTTCACATGTGAAAGTGCCTACTTCACACTCTACACCTAAAAACATGGTAGAAATGTGACTTTTACTCAGTAAAAATGTGATGGATACGCTAAATTTAATATAGATCCATTTGTGAAATCAGTTGATTAGAATTTTGTTAGTGGTTAAAATGCAACCTATTAGGTCAAATGTAATGGTTGCAATTGCATCTGATCCCATCTGCAAGTCAGAGTATTAAGAGATATCCCCTTAGGGCTAATTGTGAATTTATTCTGTGCATACAGAAAACCACGGGGTTACCCGTGGATGAATGCTAATTCCAAAATTACAGCGTAAGCTGTTTGTAATTTTGGTCAACGCTTTAGCGTTGTCACGGTAAGTACCCCGGGCATGCCCGGGGGAATCTTTTAGAAACCAGCGCCCGCTCGGTTCCTAAACCTTATTTAGCTTACTACACACACGTAGAGTACATTCCTTTTTGGTACTCTGCCTCTTCGTACCACTCCCCCGAATGGTACGCCTATAGCCCATGACTCCAACCCAACTGGGCATAAAATTCTAGCAGGTCAAAAGCACCTACATAAAAATTAAACTTCAAGTTTCAATTCGCTTACTGCAAAAAAAGTCACCACGCAAGATAAAACTGTTTTTAAAGTTTTTTTCTTTTAATAGGCTCACTTTATAGACCTATAAATAAGGTCATAATACGTCAAGAAATGTCAACAAACGACAAGAAAGCAACTTTAAAAAGAGTTTGGTAATAGAGAGACAAAGGATGTATTTGAATAGCGAAATTCCCCAAAACGAAGAACAGAAACGCAGTTGGATAAAGTATCAATTAAAGATACAAGGGAAATCCCTGGCATCCCTGGCAAGGGAGCACAAAACATCTCGACAAGTACTTTCTAACACTTTGTACGAACCGTCCCCGCGCTGGGAGTACGTTATCGCACAAGCATTAAACAAAAAGCCTACTGAGATATGGCCGGAAAGATACGAAGACGGATTACCAAAAGAAAAATTGAAAGTTTAAGGGATCACCCCGAAGGACTGGCTAGGAAAATAAGGGTTTTCATATATGGCAAGGGCCAAGAAGTTTATAGCAATTACGTTTCTCGGGATGTCTAGCGTAGCAAACGCGATTGACTTAACTGGTACAGTATTCGAAAAGGCAGCAATAAAACACGGTGTAGAAGCGAAGCTTTTGTACTCTGTTGCGTTGGCTGAGTCAGCTACAGGTCGAGGTGATGGAAACATTAGCCCTTGGCCTTGGGCATTAAGGACACTCAAAGGAGGTCCTCATTACGAGACTTCTCTCGAATCAGCCAAGTTAAAACTCGATGCACTTCTCGCTCAGCACGGAAAAAATGTTGACGTAGGTATGATGCAAATCAATCTGCGTTGGCATGGAGATAAAGTAAGTTCTCCAGATGAGCTCTTGGACCCTGCTAAAAACGTTGACGTCGGAGCTGGTTACTTAGCCCAGTGTATTTCGTCCGCTCCTGAAGATTTGGAGCTAGGCATCGGTCGTTATTACACCTGGTCTGATGAAGCTAGAGCAAGAAATTACGGCAGTCGAATCCTCGCCATTTATAGAAACTTGGATACTGAGGGCATTTAGGATGGACTACTCATGTTCTTACAATATGAATATTGCCTCTCTTAGTGAATCCCAGGCTGATAGAAATGTTTACGAATTTGATCTGTCTTTATGGACATTGTTGAAGCACCTAGCAGAAATCCACCCACGAGAAGTCTCAGAGCAATTTTCTCTTCCACTGGAAACAGTGGAAGCACTTGCGGATGCTACAAAGTACCAATTAGAGTTCTTATCATCAGGCGTGATCCTTTCTTTTAAGCTTTCCTCGCCAGAAAAAACCTATATCTCACACTTGGAGCAATCCTTCGATCAAACTTGTTTGACGCCTTCTTCTGACTCAGGATTTGGGACTGCATATTGGTTGCTTATGGGAAAAGTATCACAGCAAGACATTAATATTGCAGCGCAAACTTTCGGGGTCTCAGTCAACCTTACAAAAATCGTATCTCAAGCCTCTGATAATCAACTAAGAAACTTAGCATGTAGCCAAGACATGCCATTTTCGTTCAGGTTTTCATCTGAGCTGGTGAGAGAAATTCTGGAAAGTGACGAACAAAGGGTTACACACCTTATTTTAAAGAAGCATCAACAATCTATAACTACAACGGGAGGCGGCAATGAGTTGTAATTCAAACTCTTTGGCCCGATGGATATCGGCTAGGAACATGGCTTTGGCTGGATACATTACCAAGATTATCATGGTAGAAACAGGGCTTACCTACAAGCAAGTACGTAGAATGTACAAAGAGCTAGAAGATGAAGGTCTTGAAATTTGCAGGAAGAGTAGAACTGCACGTGGCGGTGCAACTTTGATTCATAGCCATACATCAAAGATTGAAGCGTCTCTATTGATGCAGCTTTATTACAATATAGCTGGTGAAGCGGCCCTTCGTTCAATAAACATTGATGCACTCCATGTAGCTTACCAAATGTATTGCGCTATTAGAAATGAGACGCCTGGAATGAAAGGAACTCGTTGGCAGATGCTCGACATCACCGATGCGTGGTGTTTAGCCCAAGAGCTGCGTTCTGGTGAAGCTATGATAGAAACTTGTCATAGCTGCAAGTGCAACTACTTCACATCAGTTAATCAAAGAACAAGTGTGGATTGCCCTTTCTGTAAAAACCAAGCATGTAGCGGAAAAAATGAAGAAGAATCGCTCACCCATGAAAGCAACTATTCTTATGCTTGATTTTCTCATTGATTATCGAGTAGGGTGAGGCGTTACCGCCTCATCCCTCTCACAGAACCGTACGTACGGACCTCGTATACGGCTCCTGCATACTCCACATCACCTATAAAAGTGGCACAGCGCTAGTTCTGTGAACTTTGCACTGTACGCTTTGTGGGGACAGCTTG
>NZ_JACJFF010000136.1:0-13873 GCF_014164465.1 Vibrio sp. SG41-7
CGCTGCCAATAAACAGCGGATAACATTCATCCTAACAACGCTTTCTATTGCGTCGCTGAAGCAGCCTTCACTTCATCTAGGATTTCTTCGAGAATGGTTTTCGCACCCTCACGCGCTTCACTTTGTGATAGGAATGATCACGACTCTGTTTGTCCAATGTATGACTGGACTTGTTATTGCTGGTTTCTTTGATGCGATTCCAGGCTCGGAACGCGTGATTACTGATGCAGTATTCGATGTGTTATGTACGGTACATGGCATTGCCGCACGCATGTTAGTGGTCTTTGTGGTACTGCACTTGGTGGCTATTATCATCTACAAACTGCGTTCAAAACCGCTGGTTCTTGCCATGATCACAGGCAAACAAAACCATTCAGCGTCAACGGATTATTTCAGAAATGGCAGTCAATTGGCTTTTTCATCAAATAGGAAAGCGTTGTTGGTGCTAATTGCATCGGTATTAGTTACGATGACAATAGTTGTAATATCACAGTAAAATTAGGTAGCGAAAGATGCCAGAAGAGTTTGATAGACAAAAAAGCTTTGGTTGGATGATCAATGTGATCGCCAATAAAGCGACCAAAGATTTCGACACGGAATTGAAGGAACATGGCTTAAGCATTGCACTATGGCCAACCATGATGTGTCTTTGGGAAGAAGAAGGTGTGACTCAGCGTGATATTGCTGCGAAATCCAAAGTCGAGAATTCAACAACGACACGTACATTAGACAAGTTAGAAAAACTTGAACTGGTGGAACGCAGAGCCGATCCAAACAGTCGCCGTTCTTTCCGAATTTACTTAACGGAAAAAGGCAAAGCACTTGAAGAACAACTCGTTCCTATCCCAGTTCGTTTAAACAAAGCGTTGATGAACGAGTTAGATGCTGAAGAACAGCAGCAAATGCTCAAGCTACTTCAGAAAGTAGTCGCGGCAATCTGATCTTACCGCGCTCGCTGCTTACCAATCTCACTGCTTAGCAAAGCTTGTTACACTCTGAACGTGTATTAAAAAACAACCAACACTCGGCCTTGCGCCGAGTGTTTTATTTTCGTCTCGACCATTTGATATAGCAAAACAGTGAAGCAATGATCACCGCTCCACCGAGCAGCTTCTGCATCTCTACACTTTCGCCAAGCACACTCACACTTAACAGCAGCGTCCACACAGGCTCAAGAATCATGATCAATGCCGCCACTTCCATATTCACGGAGTGCTGACCGACCGTTTGCAGCAAGTAACGAATAGATGTTGCAATCACCGCAGAGACAATAAACCAGAAGACTAAGGTTTTGGTGATTTCGAACTCCGGCTGAGCTGTCATAGAAGCAAAGGCTAAACCACTCACACCCACTACAAACAGCTGCACACAAATTGATGCGATAGGCTTGATATTGGTAATCACACGCTTGTTCATCACAAAGTGAACAGACAACAACATCGATGCTAACAAGAAGTAAACCTGACTCTGCTCAACATGCCAGCCGTTGCCCAAAGTCAGCAGTAGCATGCCGATAATCGCGATAGGGAAAGACATCCAAAACGCACGATTAGGCTTAACTCGAAAAAAAATCCAAGACACAAACGGTGCAATGATCATGGCTAAGCTCATGATGAATGCCCCTTCCGACAAGCTTTCAGTCACCGAAACTGCAAATACCCATACCTGCAATGAGGCAGACAGCAGCAAACCCACTCCGCAAAGAGAAAGAACCTGCTTAAGCGAAAGCTTACGAATGTGATGAATACAAAACGGCAGAAGAATCAAACTCGCGACGAGGAATCGCACACCAATGAACACTGGCCCCGGCATTTCTAATACCACCAGCTTAGATGCAATCCATCCAATCCCAGCTAACAGGGTAGCAAATAGGAGGTAAAGCTCTCCGCGCATCGCTTTCATCATTTTACTTGGTCCAATAACAAAAAAAGCAACCCGACTCTGCAAGGTTGCTTTTTATAAACATTCAACAGGATCAAGATACTATCTCAATACTCGGCTTCAGGCAGCTGTTTTTAGCCTGCGTATTCTGGGTAATCCGTTAAACCTTTTTCAGCACCGCCGAACAACGTGTTTGGATCGTGCGCCGCAAGTGGGTAACCATTTTGAATACGAGCTGGTAAATCTGGGTTAGCAACGAATGGACGACCAAAACCAACCATGTCAGTTACGCCTTCAGCAACCGCTTTTTCGCCACGCTCGCTATCGTATTTACCCGCATAAATCAGGACACCTTGGTAAGCATTACGTACTGCTGATTTAAAGGTTTTCGGTGTTTCAGGTGCATCGTCCCAATCAACTTCTGCAATGTGTAGGTAAACAATTTTGTATAGATTAAGTAGTGCTGCCGCCGCTGTGTAAGTCTCGACTGGCGTAGCATCAACGGTACCATTCAACGATGTGAACGGAGCAAGACGCACACCAACACGGTCAGCACCAATCGCTTCAACCATAGCCTCAACCACTTCACCTAGGAAACGTAAACGGTTTTCGATTGAACCACCGTATTCGTCGGTGCGGTTGTTTGCTTCAGAATCGATGAATTGGTTGATTAAGTAACCATTCGCGGCGTGAAGTTCGATACCATCAAAGCCCGCTTCAATCGCGTTCAAAGCCGCTTGGCGATACTGTTCAACCACTTGTTTGATGTCTTGTTTCGTCATCTCACGAGGTTCAACCACATCTACAAAGCCCGGCTCATCAGTGCCGTTATCGATGAATACTTTTACGTTTTCTGCTTTAAGTGCAGAAGACGAGATTGGCTGTTCACCGCCGATGTTATCTGGGTGTGTTACACGGCCGACATGCCAAAGTTGAGCGAAGATAACGCCCTCTTTCTCATGCACTGCATCCGTGACTTTTTTCCAACCCGCGATCTGCTCATCAGAATAGATACCCGGAGTCCAAGCATAACCTTGACCCATAGGGGAAATTTGTGTGCCTTCCGCAATAATCAAACCTGCAGAAGCGCGTTGAGCGTAGTAAGCCGCCATCATGTCGTTTGCTGAATTACCAGGTTGCGTTGCGCGAGAACGCGTCATCGGTGGCATAACAATACGGTTTTTAAGCTCGATATTACCAAGTTGAATTGGTTGAAATAGTGCGTTTGTCATTGTTATATCCTCGATTAGCCTAGTTGAATCAGTTCGATTTGGTAGCCGTCTGGGTCAGTAATAAAAGCGATATGAGTTGAACCGCCTTTCACTGGACCTGCTTCGCGAGTGACGTTGCCACCTAGCGATTTGATCTTGTCGCATGCTGAGTAAATATCTTCTACACCCAATGCCAGATGACCGAACGCGCTGCCCATCTCGTACTCATTCGTATCCCAGTTGTGCGTTAGCTCGATAGTCGTGCCGCCTTGTTCGTAGCCAACAAAAACTAATGTGTAGCGGTAGTCTTTGTTTTCATGGCGTTCAAGTTCCTTCATTCCCAATACCTTGGTGTAGAACTCGATAGACTTGTCTAAATCAGTAACTCGGATCATTGTGTGTAGGAATTTCATATTTCACCCTTATTAGCACCACAAGCATGGCGCCGTTATTATTTTGAGTGGAGGTTATCCACTAATCTCTGAGTGAAATAATACGATTCAGCGAGTAATTAAGGAAATTATCAAAAATTCTCAATGTGATAATTTTTTGTTATGAACGTTATGACTAGCACGAACTCAATGACACAAAAAAGGGAAGCCAATGCTTCCCTTCGAGTTAGACCCTCAATTAAAACCGCAAACGCCTATCTTTAAGCGCCTTCGACATTGCATCTGACGTACTGATGACTTGTTCTCTGAACCATTTATGAGCGGGGTCGCTGTTCTGCTTCTTCAACCAAATCAGGTAGTGAGACATCGGCTGATATTCAAAGGGTGGCTTGAACAGCTGTAAACTTAACTTTTCTTGGAACTGCACGGCCATAGATAAAGGCACCACAGTGATGTAATCGGATTGGCTACACAGCAAGATATTACTGAACAGCGAACGCCCATGAAACACGATTTTACGTTGGGACAGATCCAAAGAAGTGTAGTGATTCAAACTGCGAACTTTGCGTCGTGTTCTGTCTAATACGGCATGCTTTTCACTTAGGAACTGAGCTTCGCTGATTTCACCTTGGATTCGCGGGTGATCAGCTCGACACACGATCACAAACTCGCCCTCATAAAGTGTTTCACTGACAATACTTGGGTGTTCAGGCACCACAATATCGATCATCGCATCGAATTCTTGAGTCAAAAGATCTTCGTAAATGCGCTCATCACTGTCTGGTTGATCAAAGACTTCTAATGACAAGTTTTGATTAGGAAGCGCCGCAAAACTATTGAGCAGCACCCACTGTAAGTGCTCGGGCGCAGAAATCACAAACTTACGTTCAGAAGATTGCTCATCAAAATTGGTCATCGACTGAAACACGCCATTGAGTTCATTGATCGGCGCTTTAATTTGTTCATACAAGCTTTGGGCATAAGACGTAGGCGCAACCCCTCTTCCTTTGCGAACAAAAAGCTCTTGGCCAATCTCTTTTTTTAGGCGGGCTAATGCGGTACTGATGGTCGATTGGTTGGTACTGAGTTGATCCGCAGCCTTACTTAAACTGCCCTGCTCCATCACCGCAGAAAACACAGCAAGTAGGTTGAAATTGGGGATTTCGTTGCTCATATATCATTACTCGTTAGGCGACCATAAACACCATGCTATCGTAAAAACGATTAAATATCGTCAATAAAAACATTTATTAAAGGTATAACGCATCGATTATTTTGCTAATAAATAGCATATTAACCAGACTTTACTCACACTCATCAACCCTCAATAAATCTTCATATATTGAGACAATAAAGCCCTCCCTTCTCCGTAATCCCTTTAATAATGGGGTGTACCTCATGCAACGCGCTTTAAAACCACAACATTGTCTCAAATTACATGACACTGAGTTTCCGTTCGGTACATATACATTCCTTTTGTGAATACTACAATGGCACCAAAATAATGACCCTCGGTATCAATATGAAAAACACTAAAATAATTTCCCTACTCTTAAGCGGTGCGGCTATCGCTTACTCTGGTTCTGCGCTGGCTGAAAAGGAACAACTCTCAGTTCAGGAAGCCGCAAAAAAATCGGCTAACCCGGTATCTGACGTATGGATGCTAATTACTCAAAATGATTATACCTTTCTAGAAAAAGAAGATGGTCACCATGAGATGCAAAACCGCTTCAGCTTTCAACCAGTAATGCCTGTACCTATCATGGATGGAGAATGGAACTTGGTGAACCGTTTGGTTGCCAACCACTACAGTTCACCAGGCGATCGTGAAGACGGTGATTTCTTTGAAGGACGTACAAACGGTATGGGAGACACTGTCTTTCTATCATTGGCAGCGCCTAACCGTGATGATGGGTGGATTTGGGGTGTTGGTCCAACGGTGATCATGCCAACAGGTACTGATGGTTTAACGCAAGATAAGTGGCAAGTAGGTCCTGCAGCAATGGTCGCTCGCCTTGGTAAAGAAACAGGTAACCCAGCCAGTATTGAAAGCTGGAACGTTGGTTTCTTAGCTCAGCAATGGTGGGATGTAGGCGGTAGCGACAGCGTTACTGAATCAACCAATCAAGCGGACATCCAGTACTTCTTAAACTATCGTGTCAGCAACACCGCGTTAATTGGTATGACACCTAATATTCAAATTGATTGGACAAAAGATGGTTCCGACCAATTTACTGTACCTGTCGGATTAGGCTATATCGATATGTTTAAGGTTGGGCCAATGCCAGTTCGTTGGGGTGTAGAACTTCAATATTACGTAATGAAACCAGACGCAAATGTTAATACAACCAATCCCGCTGAGTATGTGCCATATGCACCAGATTGGAACCTGAAATTCTTTATTGCTCCTGTTACATTAAACCCATTCAAATAATCGATTAAAATCCCCCTACAGGCTGGTCTAATTTATTTAATATTTTAGGCCAGTCTTTTTAGCACTTTTCATCGACTTCTATGATCCAAACCAAGTTAATGAACAATGTTTTCTATCTGTATATGAGCCTTTTCAAATAAATCGACCTACCGATTTATAGTTATAACTACTAATCGTAATTACGATATTATCAAATCGTAATTCTGGGTAGATACTGCTCAAAACTCTTCCTATTATCCTGCTAACAAATCAATTCTTAGCCCAAACAGAATGCTGACAAATGTTTTACAACACTATGTCAATTGCCATGGAAGATCCCCTCGACAGACGAGGTTTACACGTAAAGAAGACAGTAGCTAAAAGAACGAGCCTAATATTTCGTTCAACAGTGCATCGTCATTCAACCTGCGTTTCAGGCTAACAATAAGAATTGATTTGTAGAGGAGCATATTCGCTTCTTGATACCGAGAATCGGTTGTCTGGACTGAGCAATATCACTTTAAATATCATCTGTTACTTTTGTTTATTATGAGCACCAATCTACCCACATAATAGACATCTACTTTTTAAGATGCCATTAAAGGTGACTTCTAGGCTGCAAATTCTCTCTTCTTATTGATGTAGGTTGAGATATGAACTTTATAAAAATCGTTTTCCAGAAGATCTGGGCCGTTGCTATGGTCTTGATTAAATTCTGCCTGTTTATGGCGGTGATGTTTGCTGGTGCATGGGCTCTTGCACCGTTAGGCACTATCCATTCTAAAGACATCGACATGTCTCAATTCAACAATCATCCCAATGAAATGATGATGAACTTCTTCCAGATGGAGTACTTCTCTGGTTACTTGTTCTCTGTGACCATTGCTGTGGTATTAGCCGGTGTTTACGGCATGTGGCAGTTGCATGAACTGGGTGTGCATAAAGCAAAAGAACACAAAAGCGCTCACGTACAAATCGTGTTTGCACTGTCACTTTGCGGGCTCTTCATCAGCAAAACATTCTGGGTTATCGCCTTGGTTATCGCATTGGCGAACTGGAAACATATTGGTCAATCACTGAGTGATGTTATTCGCCGTGGTGTTCAGCCTAAACAAGATGCGACTAATGCAGCGACAGCCGCTGTCCACGTATCATCTGAACAATCGGTAACAGAGCCGTCTCAAACACAACACTCTCCAGTAGAACCGTCTTCAGAAGCTCAGCCTTCAAAAGAACAGGCTTCAGAAGAAAAGACTCCAACAAAACCATCCCCTACAGAAAAAGAGGTCGCATAATGAAAGAGATGATGATTCCATACATCCTAATTGTATGGTCACTGTTTGCGACAGGCGCACTTAAGAAGAACTTCAAAAACTACACGTGGGCTGCCATTGGCGGCGTAACAATCCTTGCGGTATTAGCGGTTATCTCTCGCTTGTGGGCACCCGTTGATTTAACGAACTCGACCACAGTGAAAGCACCACACGCGGTGATGTCACCTATCTTCGGCCAGCAGATCGACAAAGTGCTTGTTGATCACAACCAAATGGTTAAAGAAGGCGACATAATCTACACGCTCGTCGACATCGATTCTGCCGCAGACAAAGCAAAGATCGAATCTTCAATTGTTCAGAAAGAAGAAGAAATCAAGCAAATGACTCGCGACTTAGAGCGTGCTGAAACGTCACCAGAAATCTTCAATATGCGTGACGTAGAAAAATACGACTCTGATCTTCGAGTGCTGTACGCTGAACTTGTGTCGTTGAAAGCCGATCTACAAAAAGTGAACTGGGCGCAAGAGAAGAAAACCATTAGAGCGGAATTTGACGGTCAGGTATCGATAGTGAATATTGCTGAAGGTTCTGTAATGGGTAACATGCACCTCTACAACACCAGCAAAAAGTTTCTTGAGATGCGTATTTCAGACCAAACTTATGGCTATGTTCAAGTAGGAGACTTCGCTGAGTTCTTCGTTGATGCCTACCCAGGGCACGTGTTCCGAGCAAAAGTACACAGCTTTAATGCCGGTACCGGTGAGTCGAGTATTTCTCCACTTCAGGGGCCACAAAGCGTCGGTCAACACGTGGTAAGAAACGGTAATGCTTTAGGTCGTACTATCGTACTTGAGATCATCGAACCAGAAGGTTACAACATCCCTATTGGTTCAACTGGCGCGGCTTGGATCTCGGCTGAGAAGCCGCATCCGTTCTGGGGCTTCATCGATGTAATCGGCGCAGCAACGGTTCGCCTACAATCTTACAAGTCTTACTTAGGTGCTTGGTAAGTACTCAGATTCTCGGTAAGTACTCAGGTTCTCGGTAAACACTTATATAACAGCCATTAGTTCCAAATTAAATGCCCTGAATTTCAGGGCATTTTTGTATCTGTCACAAGCCCCCACTTACTAATTGATTTAGATCAAAATAAATCGCAAAAATAATCATTAGTTATCCAATTAATCGTAAAACCGATATATTGAAATCCTGTTCGCGCGTAGATAGCGACCTCTCCCACCTCTATCATTTGGCTCAAGAAATCCAATTCCTGTATCCAAATATAAGGTCACTACCATGACTAATACATTCAAAAAAATGGCACTTCCTGTTGCTGTTGCGAGCGCTCTATTTGCTTCTGGTTTTGCATCTGCAACTCCAACTGTAGAAGCGACATCGAAAGTAGGCCAAGAACTTCAAACAGCAAATGCTGCGCAATACCAAAACATCGACCTTGATGCTCGCTACAAGAGTGAGGTTCTTTTCGAACACAAGTCAAACCTATTCTGGGGCAAAGGCGAGCGCATCCAAGTTGTATCGAAAACGGGCGACTCTCTGGCTTACACAGAAGAATCTGATCACGTTCATCCAATCCTCACCAAGCACGGTCGTAAAATGGACCAAGCAATCATCAAAGTGGATGACAATATTTATCTTGGTTACGGCTTCGGTCTAGACACTCCTGTCATGATCGAAGGTACGGACGGCATCATCATTGTTGATCCAGGCGAGTCGGTAGAAATGGCTCAATCGGTTAAAGAACAGTTCCGTCAAATCACAGACAAGCCGGTTAAAGCCATCATCTATTCTCACAACCACATCGACCACATCTCTGGTGTGAGTGCATGGGTGACTGATGAAGAAGTAGCATCAGGCGAAGTAAAAATCATCGCAGAAGAAGGCCTAACCGCAGCAGTGGCTAACTGGTCTTCAAACCTAGGTACTCTATTTGGTCACCGTACTTCTTACACAGGTGCTAAGCACGTAGAAGAAGGTGAGCACGGCACAGTAAACGACGGCCTTGGTCCACGTTTCATGCAAGGTGCTATCTCGTTCATTGAACCAAACCTGCTGGTACCAAGCCAAAGCCACATCGAAATCGAAATTGCTGGCGTTAAGATGCACATCGAGAACGTGCCATCTGAAACTAAAGATGAGCTAGTGGTTTACTTCCCAGAGCAAAAAATCCTGCACGCGGCTGAAGTACTTCAAGGCGAAAACTTCCCTAACCTTCACACCATCCGTGGTACTAAATTCCGTGACCCATCAATGTGGTTCAAGGGCATCGACGTAATGCGTAAGTTCGACACTGAGATCATGATTAACTCTCACGGTCGCCCTGTTGAAGGTAAAGAAGCGGTATCTGACGTATTAACGGCTTACCGTGATGCGATTCAATACACGCATGACCAAACTATCCGTTACATGAACAAAGGTATGACGCCAGACGAGCTAGTTGAAGTGGTTAAACTTCCTAAGCACCTTGCAGAACACCCTTGGTTAGGTGAGCACTACGGTACCGTTGCACACGCCGTTCGCCAGATTTACGTAGGTTACAACGGTTTCTTCGAAGCGGATCCATGGCAGCTAGAGCCAATGGCTTACGAGCAACGCGCTAAAGCATTCGTAGAGATCATGGGCGGTCGTGACAACATCATCGACACAGCAAAAGCGGCGATGAAAGCAGAGAACTACACCTTTGCAGCAGAGATTCTTTCTTACCCAATCACGGTAAACAAAGATGACATGGAAGCACGCTTACTGAAAGCACAAGCTTACAAAGCATGGTCTGCAGATCAAGTGAACATCAACTGGCGCAACTGGGCATTGAATGCTGCAGCTGAACTAGAAGGTACTCGTGATTTCTCTAACATGATCAGCTTCGCTTCTGTAGACGTACTAACTGCGCTACCAAGTAAGCAAATCTTCGATATGATGACGTCGACGCTAATCGCAGAAAACTCGTTAGACGTAAACATGATGCTAACGTACAACTTCTCTGATACTAACGAAGCATTCACTATCGAAATTCGCAACGGCATTGCTCAGTTACACGAAGAGGCAGTGAAAGGCGCAGATGTTCAAATCAACACCACTCGTGCAGTATTGAACCAAATCTTGATTGCGGGTCCAAACGCTCAACAAGTGATTGGTACCAACCTACAGTCTGGTGCATTCAAGTTCTCGAATGGCGACATCAAAGGCTTCGGTCAATTCATGAGCTACTTCGATAAGCCAATGACTCCAGAAGAGATCATGCTCATCGTTCGCTAATAGCGGGTTCGAACGGTCGCTCTTCGGCGATAGCTCTTCGATGATAGCGTGTTAGTAAACAATCACTAACACACTATCAACCAATACGCTGACCGCTTCACATGGACGACAAACAAATACAGGGACCCTTTGTGGTCCCTTTTTTATCGTCAGGTTCGGCTTCTGGCGTCAGATTCTTAACCCTGTTATAGGTCTCGATAACCATTATGTTAAAACGATTTGCTCTGATTCTTTCGCTTACTTCTTCACTCACGTTTGCCTGTGGTCTTCACCAAGATACCGGATTTAGTTTGGTGACAGAGCCCGGTTCACTCGAGGTATTTGGCAACGTCATTACAGCCAGACAGGACGATGAATTCAACAACCTCAATAAGCCGGATCACTTTCGAGTCTTTGCCATCAAGGCCGCGCTTGCGAAACCCCACCCAAGCAAAATTGAGTTCAATTTATTCGAAGCAATTAAAGGTCATTACAGCCAAGTGAAACTTGAGAAGGGTGTCGATGTGTCAGGTAGAGATACTTTGCCTACAGAGGAAGATCTACTGTTAATTACTGAATTAGATGTGTTCGATGCGCTAGCTACTGGCACCATCTCCTGGGATCACGCGACACTAAACGGCTTAGTGATCATCAATGGCCCACAAGATAAACGAGAGCAGCTTGAAGATTGGCTTAGTGATATTTTTGAAGGGTAATAGCTTAAAGCGGGACAGATAAAAAGTCGTCAAACCCTCGGACTTCAGAACATTGAGGGTTCAACGACAAACTTAAATCAAAAAAGCGTAGGCAACGGAATCAACTCCAGCCCCAGTACACCACTGATGCTCATAACCACCAGCAGAGAGACCTTGAAGACCGTCTTTGACCACTGGATGTAGTTAAGGCAATCGACTTTGCGGAATGTTACTTTGGTCCACATAAAACAGACTGCTGCCGACACCGCTAGGTATTCATAACCTGCTTCCCCAAGTAGGAACAGCGCCAATGATACTGCGCCAAACGCCACAACATACGCTTTCATGTGTTGATGTGCTTTGTCGACGCCCTCTTTCACCGGTAACACTGGAATGCCTGCATCTCGATAATCTTGAAGGCGGAACATAGCGATCGCGTACGAGTGTGGCATTTGCCATAAACAGAACATCGCGAACAACAAAACCGCTTCCAAACTAATGTAATTAGTCACCGCCAAGTAGCCCACTAACGGCGGAACGGCTCCCGAAATACTGCCGACTAAAGTGCCGTAAACCGATGTACGCTTGTACCACATGGTGTAGAAAAAGACGTAAAACACATAGCCAAGCAACACCATGACCGCAGAGATCGGATTAGCGAACTGAAACAGCAGCGCTGTGCCTGCTAGCAGTAAAACCAAGGCATAGACGAACGCTACATCTGTATTGATGTTTCCTTGAACCAATTCTCGATTTTGTGTGCGCTTCATCTTCTGGTCGATGTCTCGATCAAAGATGTTGTTCACAACACAACCTGATGCAATCACAAGTCCCACACCCGCTAATGTTGTCAGTAACAACATCGCACTGGCTGGTTCTGTTTTTGCGGCGAGGAAGAACCCCGCCGCAACAGAAATCAGGTTGCCGAAAATGATGCCCGGTTTGGTGATAGACAGATATCTTTTCAGCATACCTAGCCTACAACTTCATGTTGACGTTCATGTTGTAGATGATCCATACCGAGCCAGCGATAAGAATCAATACAACAATGGCGGTAAACATCAGTGACACCAAGTTCCAACGCCCATCGGAAGATTTCGCTTCCATATGTAGAAAGTACTTAAAGTGCACAAAGATTTGCACCAGCGCGCAGCCGAACAAGATCACGTACGTTTCTGTGCTTGGTAACACATGCGCCCACACGATGTAGAACGGAATAATGGTGAGAATCAGTGACGCTATAAAGCCTTTCACATAATCCGTTGCACCACTGTCTAGATGCTGTTCCATTACATCACCCCCATTAAGTACACGATGGTAAATACACAAATCCAAACGATATCAAGGAAGTGCCAAAACAAGCTCAAGCACTGGAAGCGCATCGACATGTTGTCGTTCAAATCTTTGGTTGAAAGCTGGTGATAAGCCACCGCCATCCAAATCAGACCAAACGTTACGTGCAAACCGTGTGTGCCAACCAAGGTAAAGAACGCAGAAAGGAATGCGCTTTCTTGAGGGCCATAGCCTTCTGCAATCAAGTGATGAAATTCATACACTTCCATACAGATGAAGGCTAAGCCCAATACGAAAGTCACTTTGATCCAGCGCTTCAGTCCGGTCACGTCTTTGCGCTTCATCGCAATCATGCCAAAACCGAAGGTGATACTACTGAACAGCAGCATCATGGTTTCGACAAACACGAACGGCAGTTCAAAGATGTCTTTACCTGTCGGCCCTGCGATAGACCCACTCTCAAGCACGGCATAAGTCGCGAAAAGCGTGGCAAACAGGACACAGTCACTCATCAAGTAAACCCAGAAGCCAAACAACTTGTTGCCCGCAGCTTCGTGGTGATGATCATGCGAGTGTGCAAGATCATAAGTGTGTGACGGAGTATTAGCTTGCATACGTCGTCTCCAAATCATCTTTATTGTCGTTATTACCACTATCAGCATCACTGTCAGCGCTGTTACCACGACCAGAGTTGTCGCCTTTCACTGACTGTTTTTTCGCTTCTGCAAGCTGCGCACGTCGAGCCGCTTCAATCGCTTTGATCTCTTCAACTTCCACGTAGTAATCCACATCGTCGTTGTAGCTGTGTTGAATACACGTCACCACGATACCCACTAAGCTTGCAGCCGCTAGCCACCAGATGTACCAGATCATTGCGAAGCCAAATGCCAACGCCCATGCAGACACATAAATGCCTGTCGGTGTGTTCTTCGGCATGTGAATACGTTCGTATTCTTCTTCCTGAGTTGGATCAAACTCACCACTTTGCTTTTGATACCAGAACGAATCGATCTCATCGCCCTTAGGCAATTTTGCAAAGTTATAGAACGGTGGTGGTGACGATGTTGCCCATTCGAAGGTACGTCCGCCCCACGGGTCACCGGTTAGATCTCGGTTTTGGTCGCGGTCACGAACACTCACGTAAATCTGAACGAACTGACACACCACACCCATCGCAATCACGCCCGTACCTGCAGCCGCAACCGCCAGTAGTGGGAAGAACTCAGGGTTAATGTCTTGGCTCAAACGACGCGTCATACCCATAAAACCAAGAGCGTAAAGCGGCAAGAATGCCATCAAGAAGCCGATGATCCAGCAGTAGAATGCGCGTTTGCCCCAAAGCTCGTTCAGAGTGAAGCCGGTCGCTTTCGGGAACCAGTAACCAATCGCTGCAAAACAACCGAAGACCACTCCACCGATGATCACGTTGTGGAAGTGCGCAATCAGGAATACCGAGTTATGC
>NZ_JACJFF010000137.1:0-13836 GCF_014164465.1 Vibrio sp. SG41-7
GTCTTCAGTCTTCAGTCTTCAAAGAATAGAATAGAAAACAAAAAGGCTCCCATAATGGGAGCCTTTTAAGTTTTAACGTATTTTGCTTATTGAGCTAAGCATCCGCTAACGCATCAGCTTATTTTGCTGGAGCGCCGCTCGCTTGATTCATGTATTGGAAGAAGTCAGTCTTCGGATCCAGTACTAGAATGTCGCTCTTATCGCTAAACGATGTCTCATAAGCTTGCAATGAACGCATGAATCCATAGAACTCAGGATCTTTACTGTACACATCAGAGTAGATCTTCGCTGCTTCTGCATCCGCATCACCACGAGTGATTCGAGCTGTACGGTCAGCTTCTGCAAGAACTGTTGCTACTTCTAGCTCAGCTTGAGCACGGATAACTTCTGCTTTCTCACGACCTTGAGAACGGTGTCTACGAGCAACCGATTCACGTTCTGCACGCATACGGCGGTAGATAGATTCACTGATTTCGTCAGGAAGGTTAATCTTCTTCATTCGGAAATCAACAACTTCAACACCTAAATCAGCCATCGCGCTTTCTGACGTTCCAGACAAAACGTTTTCCATGATCTTATCGCGTTCGCCATCAACTTCTAGAGCTTCTGCAGCCGCTACCGTTGTGACGACTTCGCTATCAGCAGAGTCTGGCAGGATGTCCTTATTACGAGGGCCTGACACGATCTGCTTAATTTCACGAGCACCAATTTCAGAACGAAGAACATCTGTCACTTTACGCTCAAGAAGTGCTTCTGCCGTCATGATATTGCCGCCGCCAGTACTCAGATAAAAACGTCCAAAATCAGCAATACGCCATTTTGCGTAGGTATCAATTAGAACGTCTTTTTTCTCAGATGTTACGAAACGGTCAGAACGACCATCCATCGTTTGAATACGAGCATCAAGTACTTTTACACGATCAAACATAGGCAGTTTAAAGTGCAAGCCTGGTTCATAGATTCGTGATACGCCGTTGTCATCGAGAACTCGACCAAAACGAATTACCATGCCACGCTCGCCTTCTTGAATCACAAATAGTGACATCAATAGAAGGGCAATCGTCACAACTAATACAGGGATCATTAATTTACGCATTATTAGTATCTCCCTTGACGTGAACTGTCTGAACGAGTTTGAGTGCTAGACTTTGGATCCGCTTGAGTTTCTAACTCAATTTGATCGTAAGTTGATGATGCTTTTGCAGGGCGAGTGCCCGACTGAGAACCACCTTGTGCGCCTAGCTTATCAATTGGTAGGTATAGCAAGTTACCGCTTGATTCAGAATCAATCAGGACTTTCGATGTGCTTGAGTACACTTTTTCCATTGTATCAAGGTACATACGGTTACGTGTTACTTCAGGAGCAGCTTGGTATTCAGGTAAAAGCTTCTCGAACTGAGCAACTTGACCTAGAGCACCATTAACTGTGCGCTCTGAGTAACCCACCGCTTCTTTCTTCAAACGCTCAGCACGACCTGTTGCTTTTGGAAGAATGTCATTTCGGTAAGCTTCAGCTTCACGTTCAAAACGCTCTTCATCCTCTCGAGCCGCGATAGCATCATCAAATGCATCTTTCACTTGCTCAGGTGGACGTGCTGACTGGAAGTTCACGTCAACAATTAGAATACCCATGTCGTAGCTATCAATAATACGGTTCAACGTTTCTTGAGTGCTTTGACGAATCTGCTGACGACCACTTGTTAGGATACTATCCATTAGTGAGTCACCAATTACCGCACGAAGCGCAGAATCAGTTGCTTGACGTAAGCTGTCGTCCGCGTCCGTTACACGATACAAGTACTTGTATGGGTCAGAAACACGGTATTGAACGCCCATTTCAACCGTCACAACGTTTTCATCTTTCGTTAGCATGGTGCCAGAAGCACGTAGAGAACGAATCGCTTGAACGTTAACCAGTTGCTCATCTTTAATTTCATCGATGAAGCGTGGGTGCCAGTTAAGACCCGGTTCTTCGATACGGTCGAATTGACCCAGTCGAAGTACAACGGCTCTTTCTGCTTCGCCAACGGTGTAGAAACCAGCGAAGAACCAGATAGCAATCGCAATGACAGCAATGACACCAAAGCCAATTGCACCGCCACCACCAATAGATGGCCCGTTACCGTTGCCACCTTTTTTACCAAACTTGCCACCTAACTTTTGACTTAGTTTACTAAACACTTCGTCTAAGTCTGGCGGTCCTTGATCTCGGCCGCCGCGATTATTGTTCTTACCCCAAGGGTCATTATCGCGGCCGTTATTATCGCCGTTGTTATTATTTCCAGGCTCATTCCACGCCATTAGAAAGCTCCATCATTTGATATGACGTTATACTGTAGCAGTCTCTTTGGTAACGATAAAGTCACCTAAGAGCGCCCCTTCTCTTTTTTCAAGTTTAGACCAATCTATTTGTTGCATTCGGATATCTATCAACAAGTTACCATTTTCATCATACTCTTCCTGTTGAATACATTTCATCTCGAAGAATAAGCTGCGAATACGGCCTTGATGTTGATGTGGAATACACAACCGGAATTGAACCATTTGACTCGCTAAACGCTCAGTTAAAGCCTCAAACAGCAGTTCAATCCCTTCTCCTTCCATTGCAGAAACCCAAACAGCGCGTGGTGCGCCCTCTTCGTCTCTTTCAATTCGAGGTTTTTGGTCTTCCATGCAGTCAATTTTGTTCATGACTACAAGGGTTGGCACTTCATGAGCATCGATTTCTTCTAATACTTCATGAACAGCCTGAATGTTCTCACGAAAGCGGTCATCACTGGCATCAACAACATGTAACAAAATGTCAGCTTCCTGCGTCTCTTGTAACGTAGCCTTGAACGCAGCGACCAAGTCGTGTGGTAGATGACGGATAAAACCTACGGTATCTGCGAGAATTGCAGGCCCGACATCTGCCAATTCAATCTTACGTAGTGTTGGGTCTAGAGTTGCAAACAGTTGGTCTGCCGCATAAACACCTGCACTAGTGATTTGATTGAAAAGTGTTGATTTCCCTGCGTTGGTATAACCAACCAAAGAAATTGTTGGGATTTCAGCTCGATTACGAGCACGTCGTCCTTGTTCACGCTGCTTAGCCACTTTCGCTAAACGACGTAATATCGCTTTTATACGGTCACGCAACAAACGTCGATCGGTTTCCAGTTGAGTTTCACCTGGACCACGAAGACCAATACCACCTTTCTGCCTTTCAAGGTGAGTCCAACCACGAATCAATCGGGTAGAGATATGACGAAGCTGAGCGAGCTCAACTTGTAGCTTACCTTCATGAGTTCGCGCACGTTGTGCAAAGATATCTAAGATTAAACCCGTGCGATCAATCACACGACATTTACACAATTGCTCGAGGTTTCGCTCTTGGGCAGGAGAGAGAGAGTGGTTAAAAATCACAATTTCAGCCCCGGTCAGCTGAACGGCTTGAGCGATTTCTAGGGCTTTACCTTCTCCAACGTAGTATTTAGGGAGTGGGGATTGTCGGCTACCAGTAATCACTTGTAGCGTTTCTACCCCCGCTGAGGAGACCAGCATTTCACATTCGCTTAGGTCTTCCCATTCTCCCTCTTGCGTGAAGTTGATATGAACAAGTACGGCTCGCTCGCCGGATTCATAACGGTCAAACAAGCAACCAACTCCTTATTACAGCGCAAGCTGTATCAATTGAACGATTAATCTTCAGTCTTCTCTGGACGATCAGATGGCGCACGCTGTTGCTCGCCGCTGTGGTGACTAACTGCACGAGCAGGAACCACAGTAGAAATCGCATGCTTGTAAACCATTTGGTTTACTGTGTTCTTCAATAAGATCACGAATTGATCGAAAGACTCGATCTGACCTTGCAGCTTGATGCCGTTAACAAGATAGATAGAGACTGGAATGCGCTCACGACGGAGTGCATTTAGGAATGGGTCTTGTAGCGATTGCCCCTTAGCCATTTTATTTTCCTTATTTATATTTTGTTGTAATTATTTAGCTAGTGGTGCACAAAAAGGTGCGGCCTTTGCATCTGAGCTAAACGAATAAAAAAACTCCGTTGTTATTGAAAGGCTGTGATTTTTAAAAGCCTCAATAACTGATCCTTTTCAGAGTATATTCACGCAAAAGCGATCACATTATACACAGCAATACTAATCAGATGCTATTGCATCTGAAAGAGTTTCTAACGCCTGTTCAATGTTTTCGCTATCCAACCAAGTTAAATCATCCCAACTGCGTAACCAGGTGATTTGTCGCTTGGCCAATTGACGGGTTGCGCAGACACCACGGAAAACCGCTTCGTCTAAATCGCAATTCCCATCTAAATAATCCCACATCTGCCTATAACCAACGCATCGGATCGATGGCAGTTCAGGGTGAAGATCGTCTCTGGCATATAACGCCTTCATCTCATCTTCAAACCCCGCCTCTATCATCTTCTCAAAGCGAAGTTCAATACGGCGATGGAGCTCTTTCCTTTCCTTGGGAGCTATTGCAAATTGTTTTACACGAAATGGCAGGCTATCGCCTTTCGTTTGAGTTAGCTCTGTTAATGTTTTACCCGAAATTCGGTAAACTTCCAATGCCCTTGAAAGCCTTTGTGGATCATTTGGGTGTATTCTTTCAGCGGATACGGGATCTATCTCTCTTAATTGATCATGCAATGCCTGCCAACCCTGTTCAATAGACTCCGCTTCAATCTGCTTACGAATCTCTTGATCCGCGGCCGGTAATGGCGATAAGCCTTCCAACAATGCCTTGTAGTACAGCATTGTGCCACCAACCAGTAACGGGATTTTTCCTTCCGCTACAATCTTATTCATTTCATTGATCGCATCACGACGAAAATCTGCCGCAGAATACGCTTCGCTTGGATCGAGAATATCAATCAAACGATGGGGCGCGAGCGCGAGCTCTCCTGCATCCGGTTTAGCGGTGCCGATATCCATGTCTTTGTAGATCAATGCTGAGTCGACACTGATGATCTCTACTGGGTACTTCTGACGTAAGCGGATAGCTAAATCTGTTTTTCCTGATGCCGTTGGGCCCATTAAAAACAACGCTAAAGGTAATTTTTCAGTCATGATATTTTGTATTTGTTTCTCTGTTAGAGCGCTTTATAAAAAAGGGCTTCGTATCGCGATACATTCAGTTGCAAAGATAAATGCCATCGCGAAAAAGTTAAACCGTAAACGCGGCTATAGTCGCTGAAAAGTCGATAGGATTTACAAACTCTGGATCATCTAATGGAAGTAGACCATGCCAAAGCTGTTCAAGTTCCCCAACTAGTTGAACCGCTTCAGATAAAGTGTAGTCGCTTTTTACTTGTGCCGTTTGAATCCCGATCCAGTTGACCAATGATGGCAACATATCGTTAAAAACAGTAGCAGCGTGATTATCGACAATCTGAGCGTTTAATGAAGCCGCGTAAGATAACAGATCTGGGATCAAAATTTGTAAGTTTTGCTGCCTCAAAGGAGAAGGCACGCCCATCACCATTACCGCTTCACTGTTTCGCGCCTTAAGCTCAATCCCCAATAACGCCAGTGTTTGGCTCAACGCCTTAGCAACCTCGACAAGTTCACTACCAAGCTTAATCGATAAAGGCACCAATAGAGGTTGGCTTTTTAACGCACCACCTCGAGTATCAAGCTGACCAACAACACGTAATAACTCAGCCTTAGCCAAGGAAACCAGCACACTGCCGTTCTTATTGCCCATCACAAGATACTGACGTTCCACTACCGAGACGGCTTTGCCTAAGTCCGTCACAGGAACTCTTGGTTTTGAATGAACAGGATTCTGTTGAGCAGGCTTAGCTTCTTTATTTTCGATATTTTCTAAGTTGTCTCTGATTTTTACTGGTGCCACATGCTCTTGAGGAGATGATGGGGCTACAACTTGACCATCAAAATCTGGCGTTTTCAGAAGCTCTTTATAGGCTTTCACTTCTCGCTTAGAGGGCGCGGGTTCACCGTGATGCTGGTTTGGCTCTTTCTCTTTTTTAGGTTCAGGTCGAGACTCGATCCACTCTTGGCGAGGAGAACCGGTAAAACTGGTTTCGCGAGCCGACGAGCCTGTGTTAGCTGAACTCATGTTAGTAGACGAATCTAAGTTGGTTGAAGAGCCCCTGCTAGGCGATGAACCAATGCTAGACGATGAACCTTGGTTGGCTGTTGAGCCATAATGTTGCCCACCATCATTAACGCTGTGTTGAGGTTGATCATAAGTGCGCTCAGACTCTGCTTTTCTCGGGTAGGCTGGCGTTTGCTCAATAGCATGTCGTTCACTATCAGATACTTGGGTTTGATCCGAACGGCTAGGCATTGAGCTTTCAGGCTCTGAGAAACTGGCCACTTCACCGATACCAGAGTTCGAGCTATCTTGCTGATGATGAATCACTTCTGACTGATGAAACGCAGACTGCTTAATCGGTGCTGCATCAATTTGTTTACTTTGGGCTAGTCCATCACTCAGTGCTTGGTAAATGAAATCATGTACAAGGCGGGCTTGATGGAAACGCACTTCGTGTTTTGCAGGGTGAACATTCACGTCCACCTGATGTGGGTCTAGCTCAATGAACAACACATACGTCGCAAATTGGTCTGGGCGCAGGCTGGTTTCGTAGCTTTGACGAATCGCATGATTGATCAGCTTGTCACGCATCATACGACCATTCACATAACAGTATTGCAGATCGCTTTGTTGCCTTGCTCCTTCTGGCGTGGTGATCCAGCCATGAAGTTTTAGACCTTGATGTTCTAGCTCAATCTTAAGCATATGACGAACAAAAGGATTGCCACATACCGCAGCGATGCGCTTTTCTGCTTGAACTTGTGTTTTGGCAGCGCGGTACTGACGAATCATTTTACCGTTATGGCGAAGGTTAATCGTCACATCAAAGCGACTCAATGCGATGCGTTTAAGCAGCTCATCGATATGCGTGAATTCAGTTTTCTCGGTGCGTAAAAACTTGCGGCGTGCTGGCGTATTGAAGAACAGGTCCAACACCTCAACCGAGGTACCAATGGGATGCGCTGCAGGCTGCAGTTTCACCTGCATGTCACGGCCTTCACTGTGTGCGGCCCAAGCTTGATCTTGAGTAGCAGGGCGTGAAGTCATGGTTAAGCGCGCAACAGAGCTGATACTCGCGAGCGCCTCACCACGGAAACCAAGGCTGACGATCGCCTCAAGGTCATCAAGGGTATGAATCTTGGAGGTAGCATGGCGGCTCAGCGCCAAGGCAAGTTCATCTTTAACGATGCCTTTGCCGTTGTCACGAACGCGGATCATCTTGGCGCCACCTTTCTCGATATCAATATCGATACGTGTGGCACCTGAATCCAAACTGTTCTCAACCAACTCTTTCACAACAGAAGCTGGTCTTTCTACCACTTCACCCGCTGCGATTTGGTTAGCTAACCGAGCTGGCAGTATTTTGATCGTCATATTTATAGCCTTACTGCCATTGATGGAAACATGTCTGCGTTAAAAAGCTTATTTGTGCGGAATAATCAACACCTGCCCCACCGCTAGGCTGTCAGATCGTAGCTTATTCGCTTGGCGAATACTGTTAACACTCACGCCGTACTTAGAAGCAATCTTGCCAAGATAATCACCTCTTGCGACTTTATGTTTGCGCAGAGGGACATCTTTCACTTCAACCGTAATACGTAGCTTCTGACCCACTCTCAGTGTTTCAGACTTCAAGCGGTTCTCACGTTTGATATCTGCCACCCGTACTTTGTAACGGCTGGCTATCTTGCCTAGGTACTCTCCAGACTTAACCGTGTGGGTTATGGTCTTGGTTTTCACTGCGCTGCTTGATGATGAGCCTGAAGCACTGCTTGGGATCTTAAGCACTTGGCCGATCGCTAGGCTGCTCGATTTCAGGTTGTTGAATTTCATCAACGTCTGTGTCGAGGTGCCATATTTACTCGCAATCACCGATAAAGACTCACCACGAGACACTTTATGTTGGCTCACGCTACCCGTTGACGACGTTG
Organism: Vibrio sp. SG41-7; assembly: GCF_014164465.1. Taxonomy (NCBI): domain Bacteria; kingdom Pseudomonadati; phylum Pseudomonadota; class Gammaproteobacteria; order Vibrionales; family Vibrionaceae; genus Vibrio; species Vibrio sp. SG41-7. The sequence goes on from NZ_JACJFF010000137.1 coordinate 7,995, forward strand.
CGTTAGACAAGATAATCCCTTCTGGTGGGTTAGCCTTCAAATACTTAACGACCGCTTTGGTCACTGCTCGTGCCAATTTATCTTGGTGCGAACGTTGGAAAAGCAGCTTCTCTTCCGTCGGATTCGAAATAAAGCCCGTCTCGACCAAGACCGATGGTATCTGTGGTGAACGCAATACCGCCAAACTGGTATTGATTGGTTTACTGTTATGAAGCTTAGCAACCTTACCCATCTCAGACAGGATGGTTGTTGCAAGCTTATAGCCCTCTTTCTGTGAGTGGCTGAACTGCAAATCAAGCAGAGTTTGGTTTACGTTCTTATCATCAATATTGCCAGTGAAAGCCGCACCGCTACCACCGAGTAATTCAGACTGCTTCTCTTTGTTCTCGATCCATCGAGAGATCTCGGTATTTGCGCGTCGAGTATTCAACACAAACACCGAACCACCTCTTGGTTGAGGGGTCGTAAAAGCATCCGCGTGAATAGAAATAAACAGATGAGCTTCGTTTTCACGAGCAATCGCGACACGTCGGTTAAGGTTTACAAAGTAGTCGGCGTTACGGGTCATGCGAGTTTTGATCCCAGGAACCGCATTCAACTGTGCAGCAAGCTTACGAGAAATACTCAGAGTCGCATTCTTTTCATACTTACGACTTGGACCAATAGAGCCTGGGTCCTCACCACCGTGACCAGGGTCAATCACGATCAGAATGTCTTTCTGACGTTTAACCTGATTAATATTTTTGCTCACCGTTGGTTTACTCGGCTTCGACGTCGTTGTCCCCTTGCTTGCCGCACCATGAGGCAGATCGATCACCAGACGATGTCCGTACTGACCACCAGGAGTCGGGCTGAGTTTAAACAGCTCCGCTGTAGAGGATTTCTTCAACTCAAAAACCAAGCGATAGGTATTTTTGTCTGGCGGTGAACTCTTACGAATCTTAGATAGAACGGGGCTATCTTTCACCACGACCGGTAACTTAGTTGCAAGGTTGGTATGTTTTAAATCGACCACTAAACGACTCGGGCTACTCAAGGTGAAATAGCTAAAGTCCGCTTCTGATTTTAAGTCGATAACCACACGAGTTTCTTCTGGAGAAGGCCAAACCCTTAAACTTTTCAGTGAGTTTGCAGAAACAAGTGAAGAAAACAGTATAGAAAAAACAGCAGCCATCATGGCTACTGCTGAAATAAGGCGTCTAGAAATCAACATAACTCCAACTGACTAAGTAAGCGCTGTCCGTATTCACTATTAGCGGTTAAAGAAACAATACGGTGATCGTCTTGGTAACGAATATCAATGTCCAAATCGGCTTCTGGTAGCATCCCATAGCCTTTCTCAGGCCATTCAACCAAACAGATAGCATCTGGTGTGAAGTAATCACGAATCCCCATGAACTCCAATTCTTCAGGATCGGCTAAGCGATAAAGATCGAAGTGATATACCTGCCAATCGGCAAGTTGATAAGGTTCAACTAGAGTATACGTTGGGCTCTTTACATTTCCTTGATGGCCAAGTGCTTTTACAAAGCCACGACTGAAGGTCGTTTTACCTGCGCCAAGATCACCATGCAGATAAATAGTCGTCTGCTGTGAGCAAAGATTAGAAAGCTCCGTCCCTAATTGAATCGTTGCTTGTTCATCTTTCAAAGTAAATTGTTTCGTGCTCATGAATACGTTCTCTAAAAATCGATCGTTGACTATATAAAAATCAAAAGAACAAGAATAGTAAACCGTGATGCTTTTAGTAGACAAGCACTCAAGTGTAACTTCTATGAAAAATACTGATCAAAACACGTCAGTTCTGGTCAATATCACTAAGATCCGTTAAGATCCGCCCCCATTTTTGCCGAACCTAATTTTAATTAGCAATCCGACCGTAAACCATCGCCAGGTGAGGGCGGTGATATAAGGTCGAAAGTGCGTCAAGCACTTTAAAAGTAGACACCCGCATTTGATATGCCATAATTCTGTACATATATACAGTGCGGATTATTATGTTAAGAGCAACCAAAGTACGTATTTACCCAACACTAGAACAAGCTGAGTTTTTAATCGCTCAGTTTGGCGCTGTGCGTTTTGCGTATAATAAAGCTCTACATTTAAAGTCTCATATGTACCGCAAGCATGGTGTGACACTGAATCCTAAAAAGGATATCAAGCCAGTACTTGCAGTTGCCAAGAAATCACGAAAGTACCATTGGTTGAAGCAATATGACTCAATTGCTTTGCAACAATCAGTGATCAACCTTCACCAAGCTTTTGATAATTTTTTTAACCCAAAGCTGAAAGCCAAGTACCCACAATTCAAACGTAGACACGGCAAGCAATCTAGCTATCACTGTGTTGGTGTTAAGGTTCTTGATGGTGCTATCAAGCTACCGAAGATGAAGCCAGTTAGAGCCAACATCCATCGTGAGATCATTGGTAAGGTTAAAAGCATTACTCTCAGTTTGAGTAAAACAGGTAAGTTTTATGCGTCCACCCTTGTGGATGATGGCGTTGAAACGCCTAGCTTGATTAACCCAATCGATAAAGTCACAGGTATTGATTTAGGGTTATCACACTTTGCTATTCAATCGAACGGCAAGAGAGAAGCTAACCCGCGATTCGTAAGGCGTGCAGAGAAGAATCTCAGACGTAAACAGAAGCAGCTTTCGCGCAAGGCTAAAGGTAGCGCAAACAGAGCTAAAGCTCGTTTGCTTGTTGCAAAGTGCCATGAAAAGACAGCGAACGCTCGCGCTGATTTTCAACACAAACTATCTCGAACACTCGTAGACAAAAGCCACGCTGTGATTGTAGAGACATTGAAATCAGCCAATATGATGAAAAACCGCAAACTAGCTAAACACATAGCAGATGCCTCATGGCATAGCTTTGTTGTTAAGTTGGAGTACAAGTTGAAAGAGCAAGGTAAACATCTTGTTAAACTCGACCAGTGGTACGCCAGCTCTAAAACATGTCACTGTTGCGGTCATAAAATGGAAGAAATGTCCTTATCAGTTCGCAAGTGGGATTGTCCCTCTTGTGGCACTACAGATATAGATCGGGATCTAAATGCCGCTCTTAATATCCGTGATAAAGGTATTCTAGAATTAAAAGCGGCTGGACAGTCGTTTTTGCTTATGGAAGCTGCGTAAGACTCGATACTATCGAGCATTGGCTAACGAAATAAGAAGCATCGCCCAACGGGCGGTGAGTAGTCACCCTTATCTCTAATTGTAAAACAGAGAAAATAAGAATTAAGAATGAAGCCATGAATCTAGACCATCTTGCTGAAAAAATTAAAATCTGGGGAAAAGAGCTAGGCTTTCAAAAAGTTGGCATCTGCGATATTGATTTAAGTGAACACGAAGCCCCTCTTCAAGCATGGCTAGATGCTGGCAACCACGGCGAAATGGATTGGATGGCTCGACATGGAATGATGCGCGCACGTCCTGATGAACTTCATCCAGGCACCATTCGAGTGATCAGCGCCCGAATGAACTACCTACCACCAGAAGCTCAGTTTGCCTCTAACCTAAGTGATACCACTCAAGGCTATATCAGCCGTTATTCTTTAGGCCGCGATTATCACAAATTGTTCCGTAACCAGTTGAAAAAGCTGGGACAAAGGATCGAAAAAGAGGTCGAAGGTTTAGACTCACGTCCTTTCGTGGATTCAGCGCCTATTTTAGAAAGACCGCTCGCTCAAAAAGCGGGGTTGGGTTGGACAGGTAAACACTCGTTAATTCTCGATAAAGACGCGGGCTCTTGGTTCTTTCTAGGAGAGTTGCTGGTTAATATCCCGCTTCCTGTTGATGAACCCAGTGTTAATGAGTGCGGAAAATGCACCGCATGTATCACTTCTTGCCCAACGGGTGCCATTATTGCTGATGGCGTAGTGGATGCTCGAAAATGTATCTCATACTTAACCATTGAATACGATGGTGTGATCCCGGAAGAATTTAGAGACGCCATTGGTAATCGTATTTATGGTTGTGATGACTGTCAGTTAGTGTGCCCGTGGAACCGTCATGCCGAACTCACAGAGCAAACAGACTTTCATCGTAGAGAAGATTTCCAAGAAGCCGATCTGGTTTCACTTTCAAGTTGGGACGAAGCAACCTTCCTAAAGAAAATGGAAGGCTCAGCAATAAGACGTATCGGCCACACCCAGTGGTTACGCAATCTCTTTGTTGCGATGGGCAATGCGCCATTTCAACAACGTATTGTTGAAACACTAGAATCTCATCAAGGCAAAAACGAAATGCTAGATGTGCATATTGAGTGGGCTTTGAATAAACAACTACAACAGTTACCCAACGCTAGCGGTGTGCAAAGAAGTAGCAGTAAAATATCCACCAAAAAGCACAGACTGATACGTATTGTTGAGAAAGGACTACCAAGAGACGCCTAGCCCTTTAGGCATCAACGATTGGCTAGCTAACCTACCTAAATAGTCCAACATTTAAGACAACCCGTCGCACATAATTTTAGAACAATGTTTGACCTTGTTCTCAATTTTAGCAATGTGGAAAAAATTCAGAACTCTCGTAAACTTCCGACACTCTCACAAAGTTAAACACAGTACCGATAAATGATTAAGATCAAAAAACAACAAGTTAACGATCTTTTATCAAATTCAAGATAAACACTCAAAGTGATAAAAAACAACAAGTTACGATCGCCACAATTCAGCTAATATATTGAAAACAAGAAAGATCTTTTGGGGATATGTAAAGAATTAAGTCTGAAATAACTTTATCAACCAAGTTATCCACACCTAACACTTTGTGGATAAGTCTGTTTATAGATGTGAAAAACCTCAAGTATCTGCTTCAGAGACCTGATGTTTACTAGCATTCCAGTTGCTAAGAAAAATTTAAGACAAAAAAATATCCACCATGATGGAGGATTATTTGCTTTTTGGGGGGATTATGCTTCGCAGCATTAAAGAAAGAGCGTGACCTTTAAGGTCGTCTTTAAACTCTGTGATCTAAAGAAAAACACGGTGGTTTAAAGAGTCTTAATAGCTTTTTAGAAGAAAGCTGGAGCGATACATCGGGTTCGAACCGATGACCTCAACCTTGGCAAGGTTGCGCTCTACCAACTGAGCTAGTATCGCATTAGTTAACCGTTAATACTGTCTGCTAAGAAGCTAAGCGCTTAATGAAAGGCAGTGTTCACGTGTAACTGTAATGTGGTTGCGGGAGCCGGATTTGAACCGACGACCTTCGGGTTATGAGCCCGACGAGCTACCAAACTGCTCCATCCCGCGTCCGGATGTTTCTCTTTTCGCTTCATTAACGTTAAGTACAATGAAACTAAACCATTTTCATCTTCAGCATAAAGCGTGAGATAGAATTTGGAGCGATACATCGGGTTCGAACCGATGACCTCAACCTTGGCAAGGTTGCGCTCTACCAACTGAGCTAGTATCGCATAAGCTAACCGTTCATCTTGTCTGCTAAGAAGCATCAAGCCAACGTTCAACTGTAATGTGGTTGCGGGAGCCGGATTTGAACCGACGACCTTCGGGTTATGAGCCCGACGAGCTACCAAACTGCTCCATCCCGCGTCCGGATGCATTATTTAAGTTAATGACTCTATATTCCCAATATCATTCCTAAGAAAGAAATTGGAGCGATACATCGGGTTCGAACCGATGACCTCAACCTTGGCAAGGTTGCGCTCTACCAGCTGAGCTAGTATCGCTTAGTTAACCGTTAAACTTATCTGCTAGAAACTAAGTTCTTACTGCAAAGAAGCTATCAACGTTTAGCTGTAATGTGGTTGCGGGAGCCGGATTTGAACCGACGACCTTCGGGTTATGAGCCCGACGAGCTACCAAACTGCTCCA
>NZ_JACJFF010000138.1:0-13225 GCF_014164465.1 Vibrio sp. SG41-7
GGGCTTTCTTTCTGCTCATAACAAACAGGATGAAGCACTGGAATGATCACTCAATAGTAAAAAGTGGATCAAGTGCTGAGTGTCACACTTTTTCTGTCAATAGGGGCTTGGTGAACACTTACCTTGCTTTGTCTTCGTGCACCATGTAGCCACCACAACGGTGGGTTTCTTCGTGCATGTGGCTAGATAGTTTCGCCAGCTCTTTCTGGTTGATTTTCGCGACGATGGAATGCTTGTTTCCAGTCACGCTTGTATAAACCGTTGCGCCATGCTGAGTCATTATATGCTGTGCGTCAGCATCGGTGGTGATCCAAACTTCTTCGTTCGCTGGTGGTGTGATGCCTAGTGATGCGTAAGCCGAAGTACTGTTGATTAAGGCTAAAGAACCTCCGAGTACAGCCAAAGCTAGCATGCTTTTTTGAATAGCCATTTGTCGTCCTTTTTATGGTGAGTATTGTTATGTTGATGGGGGTGATTTTTGTGTAATACGTGGATGTATTTGTGTAGATGTTTCATTTGCTGAACAGTTAACCGCGAAAAGGGCCCCTTTCGGAGCCCTGAATTTGCTATTGATTACTGTGTTTTAATGAAACGGTAGTGCTTGGTTTCTGAACAGATATCGCTTGAGGTACACACTTGGTACTCAACATCTACTGTGCCGTTGTGACGGAACTTGTCGACGTATGAGTTAAAGTCTGTAGCACCAACATTCTTGCCATTACGCTTAATCACGAAGTAGTCATTGGTGTCGTAATCCCATGCCAGCTTAACGCGAGCTTTGCCATTCGGGTTTTTGTTACCAAACTTCAGTTTTAATGGGAAGCCTTCCGCTGAGTCCCCTTCAATCGTAATCGACTTGCTTGTTGATGTTGCAACGCCTGCATCGTCTGTCACGGTTAGAGTAACCACGTAGTCGCCAGCTTCAGCGTAGGTATAGCGAGTCACTTCACCTGTTTGTGTGTTGCCATCGCCTAGGTTCCATTGGTAAGAAACGATCTGACCATCGCTGTCCGAACTTGTGCTGCGCAGTTCTACTTCTTTGCCGACAATGGTGTGTTCGAAAGAAGAGACTGGCGGTACGTTAGCGTTACCTGATTCGTATGATGCTTTTAGGTTTGCACCTGCGTAATCTGAGTAACCCAGAATGTTCACCGTGTAGCGACCAGCTGTTGGGTTTTCAATTACACATACTTCATCGGTTACGCTTTCACTCTTACAGATATTCTCTTGAGAGCTTGGCGCATAATCTAGACCGACATACATATCTGGGTCACCAGTAGACACAGCAAGATCAATCGTTAGCTTGTCTTGGCCTTCTGGTACTTCGATATCGAAGTAAGTTTTTGAGCCTGTTTCACCAGCAACTGCGGCTTCAACACCGTTTTCAAGGCGTTGATATTCCGGTTCTGGCGGCAGTGGTGGCTCTGCACATGGGGTAACACCCACCAGACCGAACGCAGAAACAACATCATCGGCATTGTAGCCAAGGTCGTTTGCTGAGTTTTTCACGCCACATGCACCTTGCCAGAAGTCACTGTTTTCCGACCAGTAAATTTGGTTAGATAACACGAAAAGCTCGAACGCTTTTTTAGTATCCCAACCTTGCGTGGTTGCAAGATGGTAGAAGGCCTTGTTGAACACACCAGAACTGTAGTGAACATTCAAGCCATCGTAGTATTCAGATGCGTTGTTGATTGAAGAACCATCTCGTGATGGATCGTCCATGTAACGTAGAGCGCCATCGCCTTTAAAGATATTACGGCCGACCATCCAGTCGTTGGTGCCTTTCATGTAGTATTCTGCCGCTTCACCTGCCATATCAGAGAAAGCTTCGTTCATGCCACCGGATTGGTTTGCGTAAACCAAACCTGAGTTTTGTTCTGTGAAACCGTGGCTCACTTCGTGTGCTGACACATCTAGGCTAACAAGTGGATAGAAGAAGCTTTCACCATCTCCGAATGTCATTGCCTTGCCATCCCAAAATGCGTTCTCGTAGTTGTTACCGTAGTGAACACGCATCATGAGTTTGAAAGAGAGTGGCGCAGTGTCGAACCAGTTCTTATACATGTCGAACACGATGTTACCGAAGTAGTGCGCATCGTTGAGTGGTGAGAAGGCGCCGTTGACTTCTTTGTACTCGTTACGAGGACATTCGTAGCTGTAAGTGGTGTCGCCGTCTGTCGCACCATTCAGGTCAACGGTAACGACATTTTCAGACTCCATCACGCACTCTGTGCCATTTTCTACCACATCAAGGTAGTGGTAGTCGGTGCCGTACTCGTACATGCCTGTTTTTTCGTTACCACCGGGACCTGTACCTATCTGTGCGTGAGCAATACCTTCCCAACGGTCGATAACTTCGCCGGTGTGCGCGTCTAGCATGGTGAATGGTCGAGTTGGTTGTTCGCTGCCTTCGACAAGATAAGAGACAACGTAGACTAGGCGTGTTTTGTCATGTCCTTGTTTTCCTGAACCTTGATAAATAAACAGTTCATGCTGGACGTTGTCTAAAGATTTGCTGGTTAAGCCCTGAACCTTGAGATCTTTACTCGCAAGCTCAACGGCTTGGGAGCTGTTGATTGATGGTTTAACAAAAGATCGCTCTAGGGTCGTCGTTTTAAGGTAGTTGCCTTGAACAGACTTAAGTGCGCCACCTTGTACACTTTGGGTGGCATTTAGGTAATGTCCCCATACTGGCGTTCCCCAGATGTTTTGTTGGATCTTAACTTTGTAGATACCACGCTTTTTGAGGTTAACTTCCTTTACCATCTTAAAGCTAGAGGCGTTACTGACGCCTAACTGAGTGTTCAACCCAGAAAAGCTAGTAAAGTTGATCGGTTGATCGATGCTAACTGATTCACTTGCATGTACTGATAAAGACATAGCACTGGCTATAGCAACGGCAACTAAACGCTTTTTCATTTTCATTGTTATTTTCTCTTTCCATGTAAAATCCATGAAAACGTAACAAAATTATCACAACGAATTTACATCATTCGATCTAATTAATTAGTAGCATGGCAATGATCTCTTTTATTCATGAAACTTATATTTCTCGTATTTACATATAGTTATCGTTTCTGTTTATTTTTGAACGCACTCATAGGTTTTATTTATAAAATCATGACAATTTTATTAGGTGTTATTTTTTATTGGAAATTAAGATTTCTAGGTAAATTGATCTGTGCCTCAATTAGCGGGCTCTGGGTTGATAGAAGGATCAACGATTTGGAAGTGTCATTTTGAGCGAAAGACTATTAAGCGAGTTTAAAGGCAATTTTGATAAGAAATTGACGATTTTTGGGATTATTTTCTGAGTTGTTAGTTACAAGAGAGTTAGCCAAATGGGGCTTTATTTGGCACAGAGCACAAAAACTGCTGGATGAAAAAAGCCAGCGACGAGTCACTGGCTTAGATTAACTTAGTTTGTGCAGGCTACTGATTAAAGGTACGTAACTAATACACTTAGCTATGGTTTGCGACTAAAGCGAATTACTGCTTTTTACCGCCAACTTGAACATATTCAATACCAATAATACGGTTGATAACACCCAAAACAGAGGTCGTATCAGAATTTGTTGATGTAACGGTATCGACGGTTGCGCCTTCAGGAACCAATTCCATTGCACGATCTTGAGTGTTGCCCGGAACTTGGAAGCCTACAATGTTGAAGCTCTCAGCGTGCGCTGTGTAAACTTCTTCATTGTGGTTAATACCTGAACAACCTGCTAGAGAAACAATGCCTAAAACAACTAATAACTTTTTCATAAAAATACCTTAAGAATGATTGGAATCGAGATGGCAAGCCACAAAGGCAGTGTCGTGATTATCTAGATTCAATAAGTTCATGGGAGACAGCATCTCCCGACCGATGTTGAACATTATTCCAGAGGTGTTTTGTAGTTACTGTATGGGTTTGTCAGTTGAATCATTACACAGCTGAATGGTAATGGTGAATACCGCACCCTTTAAGGCTTGGCTCTGACCTACCTTCACGGTAGCGCCGTGTTGAGCACAGATCTTCTCGACGATAGACAGCCCTAAACCATGGCCGCTTTTGGCTTTGTTACGCGCTTTGTCGCCAACGTAAAAGGGTTCGAACAGGCGAGCTTGATGCTCTTGTGCCACGCCATCACCATCATCATGTACCGCGATCTGTAGCTGATCTTGATGCACGGTCGCTGCAATCGACACTTGTGAGCGTGCGAATTTCATTGCGTTACGCACTAGGTTATCTAGTGCTCGGTTAAGTAGCGTTTCATCCGCCATTATTGAGCTAGGTTGCTCTGGTAGCGATAGGTCGATGTTGAGCTGAGTGTCTTTGTTCCAACGCGCCATTGCGTGGTCGAGAAAATCTCGAATCTCTAATGGTTTTTGTAAGTTTTCTAGGTCAGTGCTATCGAGTTTGGCGTAATACAATAGCTCATCAACCATTTTTTCCATTTCTTCCGTGTCTTCGACAATACTCTCAATCGTTCTCTCTTGATCGTCGTTAAGTTGGGTGTCTTTGAGCATTTCAGCTTGCCATTGGATACGGAATATTGGCGTGCGCAGTTCATGGGCGACCGCGTTGGTGAGTGAACGATTACTTTCGATTAAGCGGTGAATTCGGTCGGCCATTAGGTTGAAGGATTTGTTCAGTGAACCAATCGCAATGCCGCTTGAAGTCTCGGCTCGCGAGGAGAGATCCCCTTCAGCAAAACGCAGAGTGGCAGATTCAAGTTTTTTAACTCGGCGGAAGATGATTAACAGGTGGCATAAGCCGTACAAGATAAAGCTTGCTAAAAAGAACAACCAAATGAGGTCATCCTCTAGCTCTATCTTTTGCCTAACGAACGCTTCACTGTTGGGTAGGTAGTGATAGGTATCGTCACTGCTGGCTAATCGAAACCATAGGTCACGTTCATCATCGTGAAAGATAAAGGTATTTGGGTTGGTACTGAAAAATTCTGAAACTGGGCCTGGTATTTCATCTTCTGGGCTGAACGTGACCAGTTTATTTCGTGTGGTTTCTACAAACTGGTTTATCGCTTGATGAGCGGCTTCAAGACCTTGATTCTTAGCGATGTTTTCTATCAGTTGCTGGTGGGCCGTCGCTTCGTAATCTTGCAGTACATATTCGTAGTCGGTGTTGAGCTGATAGACACAGATCTCGTAGGCGACAAGGCCGGTCATAAAGCAAACTAATAGCCCTAACAAGGACTCCAAATAGATACGTCGCATAATTGATCTCTTTCATTACGCTCGTATTGAGCGAGGTTAGTGCCAGGCGGTTGAAACAAACAAATAGCCTTTACCGCGAATGGTCTGAATTTTCTCTGCTGGTGCGTGATCGTCGCCAAGAATCTTTCTTAGGCGCACCACTTTGTTATCAATGGTTCGATCAATCCCGTCGTACTCAATCCCGCGCAGTGTTTGCGTCAAATAGTCACGTGATAATGGCGTATCAGGGTTACTCGCTAATAACCAAAGTAGGTCAAATTCACTGTCAGTGAGTGATAAAACGGCACCTGAAAGTTCACACTTCTTATAGGTGTTTTTCAGAACCAGTTGATCGAACTGAAGGTTGTCTGAGTCATCGACTGAAGTGGTATTAGCGTCTTGACGGCGTAATAACGAGCGAACTCTGGCCAGCAGAACTCTTGGTTTGATTGGCTTGGTGACATAGTCATCAGCCCCTGTCTCTAAACCAGCGACGTGATCAAAGTCGTCATCGCTAGCGGTGAGCATCAAGATTTTACCCTTATAGTGTGTACGAGTCTGTCGGCAGATTGTCAGTCCATCGGTTACAGGGAGCATTAAATCCAACAACACGATGTCAGGTTGTTCGGCAAGGATAGTTTTCGCAGCATCACTACCGTCATCTAGCGTGGTGACATCAAAATCCTGCGTGACAAAGTAGTCCTGCAGCATTTTCTGAAGTTTTAAATCGTCTTCCACGATGATCATTTTAGGTTTTGTCATTCCATTATCAGCCTTGTCGTGCGTTTCAATCATTGAGATTACGTGAGGGAGCCTTATCTAGTGGTTAGCTATTGTGGCATCTACAATTTGCATGCTTTACGTAAAATACCTGACATGAATGATTAAACACTTTCCACGCCAGTTCAATGATGATTTTTAATTTGTGCGAAAATAAAAAACAATGTTCAAAAAGATATACATTCTCATACATTCGCACGACAGATGTTTTCATCTTTAAATAATAGAATTTTCCCATCAAACATTTTTGGGAATTATCACATGAATAGTTATAGAAAAACGCTACTGGCATTACCTTTGGTTCTATTAGCGGGCTGTAATTCAAGCTCTAACTCAAGCAAAGCGGCGACTAAAGCACAAGTGAAACCTAAGGCCGATTACGTGTTTTCATCAGCTAAGCTTGGCGAGTTGTATCAAGAGCGACAAGAGGTCCAAGAGTCAATGGAGCTCACTTACGATGGTGTGCAGTATGAAACCATTCTGTTTGCGGAAGACATTAGTGATAAGCAAAAAGTGGTTAGGCTTGCGGATAGTTTAGGTCAAAGCGTGGATCTGTACCTTCCTGATGCTGGAGCCGATGACTGTGCGATTTACAGTGAAGGTAATTACTATGATTCGTTTGATTGTGGTACGGCTCAACGTTCAATTGGCAATGATACGACGTTAATCCAAACGACAACGAGTGATAGAAAGCTTGCCGTTAAGCTTGAATACCACAATGAGTTGTCGCAATACGTGACGAGCCTGGGTTCTACGATTCTGAGCAACACTAGAAGTGGGAACAAGGTAACGATAACCACCTCGTTTGCCTTCAACGCTTTTTACCGAGATGTGCTTAAAGAGACTGGCGCTGTTGAGCGCATTAATTCGACTCTGGGTGCATCAACCTATTCTCAGCTTTTTGATATCGTAAAGTTATACCGAGGCAGTGAGATGACATTGAAGTTCACTAACCACATCGGTGGCAGTGCCGACGATGATATCAATATGTACACCGGGCGCATGATTAAGAACAACAAGATGACGACAATCGTGACCCCAACGGGTTCGGTTTTCTCGGGTGGTACCGATCTATTTGCTGCTGGTAATCCACGAATCTTACAGCGCTCTAACACCAAGCAGGCCATTGAATTAAACAAACAAATCGGCGTGCACAGTTGGGGGACGGGCGATAAGACCGCAAAAGATTTCCCGTATACTGAGGAGAGCCACCGTAAGCAAGCGACGTATTTTAAGAAGGTGATGGGAGATACAGGGATTGATTTTTACATCTTCACTTTAGACTCTGCGCCATCTGATGGTGAACACTGGGTGACTAAGACCGATTCAGATAAATACGGCTTCATCACTCGCATTGAGTAGCTTAAGCTCGGATTAAAATTAGAAACGACTTGAAAGGGTTGGTGATGACGTTGTTGTCACCAACCCTTTGAGCATCTGTTGTTTAGTGTACTGGCATATTGAGTCGTCGAGTACCGATGTTCGTTGGTGAATAAATTCTTTATTTAACACTCATGTAACAATTAATTCCCGCAGATCGTGTGATAAGAATGTGTAATCACGGCACTTTTTTATCGATAGAATTTATTATCCGCAGCCTTACTGGCCGTTAGCTTTCTATAATCTAACGATGTAAGGAGCATGTGAATGACTAATAAGGACGATCATTTATGCAGTTACTGGCAGGCACTCTGACCCACTACGCTAACCCTCAAGCACGCCCTGAATTGGAATACTCGAGCGAGCAGCGTGACATTTTAAGTGTCGCGAACTCTCAACAGGCGATTAAAGATATTTCTCAATGGCCTGGCTACTCTGTTACTCCTTTGCATGAGCTGAATGCAATCTCTGCTGAGATCGGCGTAAACAAGTTTTGGTACAAAGATGAATCGCAGCGTTTTGGCCTGAAGAGTTTTAAAGCACTGGGCGGCGCTTATGCCGTTGCTCGTCAGCTTCAGATTGAAATCGCCAACCGCTATGGGAAGAATCCGACCATCAGTGAGTTGCTCAACGGGGAGTGGAAATCAGAAGTTGCTGAAATCGTTGTCAGCTGTGCAACAGACGGAAACCATGGCCGCTCCGTCGCATGGGGCGCACAAATGTTTGGTTGTGGTTGTGTTATCTACATTCACCGTGACGTATCGGAAGGCCGCAAGCAAGCGATGGAAGCGTTCGGTGCAGAAGTGGTACGCATTACTGGTAACTACGATGAATCCGTTCGTTTGGCCGACTCAGACGCTAAAGCGCAAAATCGTGTGATTGTTTCGGACACCTCTTACGAAGGCTACATGGAAATCCCTAAAGACGTTGCTTTAGGTTACACCGTGATGTTGGCAGAAATTGTTGAGCAATTGGATGGCGAGATTCCAACCCATGTCTTTGTGCAAGGGGGAGTGGGTGGTCTAGCTTCAGCAGTTTGCGGCTACTTCTGGGATCTGTGGGGCGCCGATCGTCCACGCTTTGTAATTGTCGAACCTGAGCAGGCTAACTGCTTACAGAAGAGTGCTCAAGCTGGAAAACCTATCGTGGTTACGGGCGACTTAGAAACGTTGATGGCAGGACTCGCATGTGGTGAAGTTTCAAGCTTGGCGTGGACGATTCTACAAAACGGCGCGGATGATTTCATGACGTTGAGTGAAGAAGCTATTCCGCAAGCGATGCGTATGTTGGCGAGTGGCGAGCAAACAGAAGTGGCGATTGAAGGCGGGGAATCTGCCGTTCCTGGATTTGCTGCGGCGATCATTGCTAAGCAAGATTCCCAATACGCTGAAAAACTGAATTTGACTCAAGACAGCCGAGTGTTAGTGATTGGTACTGAAGGAGCAACCGACCCGGATCTCTATCAACAGATCATCGACAATAAAATCTAATCGCGAAAAGTACATAGTTAGCAGTTAGCAGTTAGCTGTTAAGAGCTAATCGCGAACAACGAATAATAAAGTAAGCCCCAAAGTTGGCGGTATGTAAGGTTTCTTCATACCGTCTTTTTTCCTCTATTTTTGACTTCATTTACGACACGCCTGTTTGCTAATTTCGCTGGTCATCAATCGATCTGGTCATCAATCACGCTGCTCATCAATTGGAATCGTCAGCCCAACCTTGACGTTATCCATCACCACATTGGTTTGAAAGCTCTTGATATTGGCATTATCAAAGAAGGCTTCACGAGTAAAATTGTCGTAACCCTCCATATCCGCTGCCGTAACAATCATGATGAAATCTGAACTGCCGGTGACGTAATAGCACTGCTGTACTGAGCGGTTCGAACTCATCTCTTTTTTGAAGTTGTGCATTAAATCCACACGCTCACGCTCTAGCGTTACCTGAACGATAAACGTCATTCCGTGTCCGACTGCTTTTGGGTTGATCACGGAGACATCAGCTTGAATGACACCTTGCGCTCTCATGCGTTTTAAACGGCGCTGAACAGCAGCTGGAGAGAGCCCGACCTTTTCTGCAATCTTGTCTGAAGTAGCTCTGTTTGAGTCTTGTACGATGTTAAGGATCTTCTTGTCGAAACTGTCGACCACCAATGCAGGTTGCTGTGTCATACCCATACTTCCCAATATCTGTTTGTAAATTAATTGTTTCTTTTGAACCAGTGTGTGATCGAGTTAAAGGTATTTAGCCTTAACATTTAGACCTCGATGAGCGAGAACAAAAAACCACTATAACGCAGAAAAAATGCGGAATTTCTGCACAACAAGGTCACCATTTAATGATAATCCTTAAAGTTATCGGTGCATTATTAATCTTGTGAACGAAATGTAAAGATCAAATCGACAGAGTTTGAAAATTATATGAAACATGTTGTTAACATCCTTTGGGCGATGTTAACTCTCGCTCAAGGAGTTGGAAAGTATGAAATCTGCAACCGCTACTTTACAGTTTGAATTAGAAAAATTGGCACCAGCAGGACGCGTCGGTGTGATTGCGTTAGCGACAGATTTCAATATTGAGCGTGATTTAAACGCGCTGTATCCAAACGATGTGCAATCGTTCACCAGCCGCCTAAGAAACTACAACCCGTTGACGATAGAGAACCTGCGTAAGATGGAACCGGGAATCGCTGCTTGTGCCGATACCATCCTACCGGGTACTGAATTGGATGTGGTGATCTACGCTTGTACCTCTGGCACTGTGGCGATTGGCAGCGAACGCATTACGCAGCTTATTCATCAGTCTCGCCCAAACGCTGCGGTAACGAATCCGGTGACCGCTGCCTTGGCGGCTTTCGACAGCTTTAAAGCGAAGCGTATCTCGGTATTAACGCCTTATACCGAAGCCGTGAATCAAGACGTGGCCGCATTTTTTGAGTCGCAAGGCATTGAGGTGTTGAGCATCGCAGGCTTTGGTTTTGAAGATGACACCGCGATGACGTTCATTTCTCCAATGGACATTAAACAAGCCGCACTACAAGTTTGTGACCCTGAAGCGGATCTTCTGTTTATCTCTTGCACGGCATTGCGTGCAGCATCGGTGATTGAATCCATTGAAGTGGAATTAGATAAACCCGTTGTCAGCAGTAATCAGGTGTTGGCTTGGCATTCGCTTCAGTTGATGAACTACCTCATACCCATTAAAGGCTTTGGTGCACTACTAGCGCGCCATCTTAAGCCATCCTCAGATAATTGCCGAAGGTCGCAGTCGTTGTAACGACCTTTGATTAAGGCTGCTCGCTTTGCGTTTACATTCAGCAGCCAAGCTAACTCCACATTTAACGTTAATACAAAGAATGACACTTTGGGAACACTACTATGCCGTCTACTTTTTCGATAAAACCAGACCAACTGTCTTCGCAGCTTATCCAAAGCATGACGGAGTGGCGTCAACACTTACACCGCTTTCCTGAGTGTGGCTTTGACGTGAATCTGACCTCTGATTTCATCGCCAGTAAGCTTGAGAGCTTTGGTATTGAAGTGGTGCGTAACATCGGTAAAACAGGATTAGTAGGGATACTTCGTTCCGGATCAAGTGAGGCAAGTATTGGCTTAAGAGCTGACATGGATGCTTTGCACATTCATGAACAAAACAGCTTTGCGCATTGCTCACAACACGACGGAAAGATGCACGCCTGTGGACACGATGGACACTCTGCAATGTTGCTTGGCGCAGCAAGCTATTTAGCCGAAAACTTATTGTCAGGGGACTCAACCTTCGATGGCACGGTGTATTTCATTTTTCAACCCGATGAAGAGCACGGTTGTGGCGCGCAAGCGATGATAGACGATGGCTTGTTTGAGCGATTTTCGATTGATGAAGTGTATGGCGTACATAATTTCCCCGGTTTAGCGGAAGGTGAATTGATGGTTCGCCCCGGTTCGTTAATGGCCAGTGAAAGTAGCTTTGAGATCACCATCAATGGTGTGGGTGGTCACGCTGCTTTGCCGCATCAAGGAGTCGACCCTTTAGTCGTTGGCTCGCAAGTCATTCTTGGTTTGCAAACCATTGTGTCTCGTAATCTCAGTGCGATTCATGACACCGCTGTAGTTTCTGCCACCGAATTTATTACCGACGGCACGGTTAACGTCATCCCGACTCAAGTGGTCATTAAAGGCGATTGCCGCTGCTTTACTGAAGCCTCTCTCGATCGAATCAAGCAGAGCATGGAGCGTATCGTGGCGGGCATTTGTCAGGCAGCCGGCGCGACTTACGACTTCGAGTTTATCAATACCTTCTACCCAACCATCAACAGCGAACAACAAACCCAGTATTCGGTTACCGCCGCGCAGAAGGTACTTGGTGTTGAGAACGTTAATGACGCATGCGACCCACTCACAATTTCGGAAGACTTCTCAAGCATGCTGCGTGTTAAACCGGGCTGCTATGTGCTGTTGGGTAATGGTACGGAATCGGTCGGTGGTTGCGCATTGCATAATCCGAAATACGACTTTAATGACGGCATCTTAAAGCGCGGTGCGAGTTACTGGATTCAGTTGGTGAACGATCGTTTAGCAAGACCAATTTAGACACACTTATTTAGAAACAACTCAATGAGAAGCAATAAGTAAAGAAACAGATTCAGCAGTGACGCATTTGGCACTGCAAGATGGCTGACTTTAAACGGAGTTTATTGTCGACACAGCCAAAACTGAAGCGCGTGAAGTGACCAAGGTCATCAGCGTGTAATTAGGATAATAAAAAGGAAAGACAGGATGAAACGATTAGGCGTAGCACTGCTAAGTTTGAGCATGGTTTTTGGCGTTCATGCCGAAACATGGAAGTTTGCTTCAGAAGAGGACAAAACAGACGTTCAAGACATCTATGCGCAAAAATTTGCGGAAGTGATTAAGAAGGAATCTGATGGCGACATCCGTGTTCGCATCTATTACTACGGTCAGCTGGGCACAGAAAACGACATCGTAGAACTCGCTGCTAAAGGCACGATTCAATTTGTGTCGGTAGGCGCGGGTCACTTAGGGTCTTACGTACCTGAAGTTCAAGCGGTGAGCTTACCGTATGTTCTGGGTACTAACGAAGCGATCACGCATAAGGTCTTAACGGAAAGCCCAACCATCTACAACAAGCTGGCACCCAAGTTTGAGAGCGTAAACCTAAAGCTGTTGTCGATGATGTCTGAAGGCGAAATGGTTTGGGGCGGCAATAAACCTATCCGTACACCTGAAGATTTTGCGAACCAGAAAATCCGTACTTTCACTTCAACCATTCCTGTTGAAACCTACAAAGCGTTTGGTGCAACACCGACTCCTCTTTCTTGGGGTGAAGTGTACGGTTCACTGCAACTTAAGACCATCGATAGCATGGTTAACCCGATCTACTTCATCTACAACGCGAAGTGGCATGAGGTTCAAGACTACCTAATGTTCCCAGGTCAGCAACCTTATGTCAGCACGGTTTCGACCAACAGCAAGTGGTACAACGGCCTGTCGGAAGAGAAGCAAGCGATGGTCGACAAAGCGATCACCGCGGCAGACCAAGCGGCTTACGACTACCAAATCCGCATCAACAAAGAGAACATGGACAAGATCTTAAAAGAGCGTCCAAACATGCAAGTGGTTGTGTTAACCGAAGAAGAGCGTGAACGCTTCAAGGTACTCAGCCAAAAGTTGCACACGACTTACTATGACGTGGTAGCAAATGCGTATCCTTCTGGTGAGCAAAGTGAAGCGCGTGAGGGTGCGAAAACCATTCTCGAAGAAATCCTAGATGAAGTGAAGGCTGCTTCAGCGACGCAATAGAAAGCGTTGTTAGGATGAATGTTATCCGCTGTTTATTGGCAGCG
>NZ_JACJFF010000139.1:0-13015 GCF_014164465.1 Vibrio sp. SG41-7
TGCAACTGTCGCATCGATAGCGTCTGCCGTTTGAAGTGCACTCTCAAGGAAAGTACCGAAGCTTAGGATAGCGACCTTCGAGCCATCTTTTGCTTTTTCGCTTTCGCGAACGATACGACCTTTACCAATCTCAAGAGCGGTAAACTCACTTTGAATCTCAGTACCCATCCCATTACCACGAGGGTAACGAACGGCACTTGGCCCTGTGTGCTGGTGGCCGGTGTAAAGCATTTGGCGACATTCGTTCTCGTCGCTTGGTGCCATGATCACCATGTTTGGAATGCAGCGCATAAAGCTTAAGTCGAACGCACCTTGGTGTGTTTGACCATCGGCACCGACAAGACCTGCACGGTCAATAGCGAACATAACCGGTAGATCCATGATGGCAACATCGTGGATCAGTTGATCGTAGCCACGTTGTAAGAACGTCGAGTAGATAGCCACAATTGGCTTGTCACCCGCAATCGCCATACCTGTTGCTAGCGTCACAGCGTGTTGCTCAGCAATTGCTACATCAAAGTACTGTTCTGGATACTCTTTCGAGAAACGCACCATACCAGAACCTTCACGCATTGCTGGCGTTATCGCCATTAGCTTAGGATCTTGAGCGGCCATATCACACAGGAAGTCGCCAAAAATCTTAGAGAAAGTTGGTTTAGAGCTGGTGCTCTTAGGCAGACTTGAATGTGCAGGATCGAATTTAGGTA
This sequence comes from Vibrio sp. SG41-7, assembly GCF_014164465.1. NCBI lineage: Bacteria > Pseudomonadati > Pseudomonadota > Gammaproteobacteria > Vibrionales > Vibrionaceae > Vibrio > Vibrio sp. SG41-7. Next base: position 708 of record NZ_JACJFF010000139.1, read on the forward strand.
CGCCATGGTAGCCAATTGGATCTTTCTCAGCTGGCTCGTAGCCTTTACCTTTCTTCGTCATGATATGCAGGAACTGAGGACCTTTAAGATCTCTCATGTTCTTCAGCGTTTTAATCAGCTCATTGACATCATGACCATCAACTGGACCAATGTAGTTAAAACCTAACTCTTCAAACATGGTGCCAGGGACAACCATGCCTTTTAAATGTTCTTCTGTACGACGAACCAGCTCTTTAATCGGCGGAACGCCTGATAGCACTTTCTTGCCACCCTCACGAATTGAAGTGTAAAGACTGCCAGAAAGAACTTGAGCGAGGTGGTTGTTTAGAGCACCGACGTTTTCAGAGATCGACATCTCGTTATCGTTAAGGATAACCAGCATGTCATTATGAATATCGCCCGCGTGGTTCATGGCTTCGAAGGCCATACCTGCGGTAATCGCGCCATCACCAATCACACTCACGACTTTACGGTTCTTACCTTCTTTCTTCGCACTGATCGCCATACCAAGTCCGGCGCTGATCGATGTTGAAGAGTGACCAACAGATAGAGTGTCGTATTCGCTCTCTTGACGCCATGGGAATGGGTGCAGTCCATCTTTTTGACGGATAGTCGACAAGCGGTCGCGACGACCCGTAAGAATCTTGTGTGGATAGGCTTGGTGGCCAACATCCCAAACCAATTGGTCAAAAGGCGTGTTGTACACATAGTGCAGAGCAACGGTTAGCTCTACTGTACCTAAGCCTGACGCTAAGTGACCACTTGACTGGCTCACCGAGTTAAGAAGATAGGTACGTAATTCATCACAAAGCTGTGTAAGCGTCTCTTTTGGAAGTAGACGCAAATCCTCTGGCTTATCAGCCAAAGCAAGAGTTGGGTACTTTGATATATCAAGAGTCATAGGTAATGCGCGCTTATTGTCTTAGTTCTTGCGCTCGATGACGTATCGGGCGAACTCTTCGAGTGACTGGGTATTGTATGGGATTGCAGCCAAAGCTTGAAGCGCTTCCTGTAGCAGAGTTTGCGCTTTTTCTTGAGCGCCCTCTAAACCTAACAAAGAAGGGTAGGTGCTTTTGTTCAAATCTTGGTCAGAGCCCTGTGGTTTACCCAAAGTTTCGGTATCGCTAATGATATCTAAAATATCATCCTGAACTTGGAAGGCTAACCCGATTGCATCGGCGTACTTATCTAATTGAGGCATCACTTCAAACGCTTTTTCGCCAGCAGCCAGAGCACCTAAACGAATCGCACTCTTCATTAGAGCGCCAGTCTTGTTACGGTGAACTTCTTCTAACTCTTCTAGCGTGACAAACCGGTTTTCAGCTTCAATATCAAGAGCTTGTCCAATGCACATACCTTGTGCACCAGATGCTTCTGCTAGGCGTTGAATCATTCGAACGCGATTGCTTTCCCCGTCAGCACTTAATGTGCCTTCCGCAAGTATAGTAAACGCGAGAGTTTGTAGGGCATCGCCAGTTAAAATTGCCGTTGCTTCATCGTATTTGATGTGACAAGTCTGATGGCCACGACGAAGTTCATCGTCATCCATTGCTGGAAGGTCGTCGTGAATCAGAGAATAGGCATGAATACATTCGATTGCAGAAGCTGGAGTATCGAGTTCTTCAGCGGTACAGCCGAGCATTTCCCCTGTAATGTAGACAAGAAATGGACGTGCGCGTTTGCCACCTAAAAGTAACCCATAACGCATCGCGTTGATAAGGTTCTGATTTTGGTGTGGCAGGCGATCAAGCCAAAGGTTCAGCTGCTCGTTATTACGTGCTTGATAAGACAATAAAGTCTCGATCATAGGGGATCTCATACAATTCGTTATTCTGGTTGTGGGTTAAAGTCACTAAGTTCTGCATTTTCATCATTTTGCAGTAAGATGCTAACACGCTGTTCAGCATCGTTTAGTTTACTTTGACCAGCACGAGCGAGGGAGATGCCTCGTTCGAACTTTTTCAGCGCATCATCTAAAGCTAGATCACCATTTTCTAGTTGATCAACCAAGCCATCAAGCTCTTCGATAGCCGCTTCAAAGCTCATATTTTCAGGTTTCTTAGTAGCCATAATAAATCTGCGTTTGGAAATATGAACGAACGTTACCCTAGGCCGCTGAGATGGTCAAATGTAACCAAGAAATTTTGCTAGAAAGTTCGTTTTTAAGGGGCTTGAACTCACTTTGGTTGAATAACCTTAGCTTTATCGAGTTTATGCGCTAAGGATAAGAGCAAAGTAAGCCAATAATTGTGATTCAAAAACGAAAAGTGTGATATTTAGGCCAAGAATTTACTAAAAGATCTTATAGTCTGGCCGATAAAAAGATTATCGTCGACGTAGAGCTACAAAAAAGCATGAGGAGTGCTCAGTGGATTTAGCAACCCTAATAGGTTTGATTGGTGGATTTGCCTTTGTAATCATGGCAATGATCCTAGGTGGAAGCCTCGGGATGTTCTATGACACGACATCCATTTTGATCGTGGTGGGTGGTTCAACGTTTGTTGTTCTAATGAAGTTCACCATGGGACAATTCTTTGGAGCAACCAAAATCGCTGGCAAAGCATTTATGTTTAAGGCCGATGAGCCTGAAGATCTTATCGCTAAAGTGGTAGAGATGGCGGATGCAGCACGTAAAGGTGGCTTCTTGGCACTTGAAGAGATGGAAATCAGCAACAGTTTCATGCAAAAGGGCATCGACCTATTGGTAGATGGCCATGATGGTGATGTGGTGCGTGCTGCACTGCAAAAAGACATCGCATTAACCACAGAACGTCATGAGCAGGGCGCGAAGGTGTTCTCTGCATTTGGTGATGTAGCACCCGCGATGGGTATGATTGGTACCTTGGTTGGTTTGGTTGCCATGCTTTCTAACATGGATGATCCAAAAGCGATCGGCCCTGCGATGGCGGTAGCACTTTTAACGACCCTGTACGGTGCAATTCTTTCGAACATGGTGTTCTTCCCAATTGCGGACAAGCTTGCGCTGCGTCGTGACCAAGAGACACTCAACCGTCGTTTGGTTATGGATGGTGTATTAGCGATTCAAGATGGTCAGAACCCACGAGTTATCGATGGTTACCTCAAGAGCTACCTCAATGAAGGTAAGCGCACGATTGATGGTGAACCCGCGTAAGAGGATTTGAAGATGGATGAAGAAAATCCATGTAAATGTCCTCCTCCGGGGTTACCTCAATGGATGGGGACATTTGCTGACTTGATGTCACTGCTGATGTGTTTCTTCGTACTGCTGCTCTCATTCTCTGAGATGGACGTACTGAAGTTCAAACAGATCGCTGGATCGATGAAATTTGCGTTTGGTGTGCAAAACCGCTTGGAAGTGAAAGACATTCCTAAAGGCACCAGCATCATTGCACAAGAGTTCCGTCCTGGTCGCCCAGAGCCGACACCGATTGATGTGATCATGCAGCAGACGATTGATATTACGCAGCAAACGCTTGAGTTTCATGAAGGTGAATCTGAGCGTGCTGGCGGCACAATGCGTGACCAAGGCAAGATGACGGGAGGCAAGTCGCCAGAGGTTTCAACTCACGACAATCAAAACTCTGAGTCAGACCAACAGCAACAGCAAGCCGAAGCTCAATCGCAAGAGATGGAAACCTTGATGGAAAGTATCAAGAAAGCGTTGGAGCGAGAGATCGACCAAGGCGCGATTGAGGTGGAAAACCTTGGCCAGCAGATCGTCATTCGAATTCGTGAGAAAGGCGCGTTCCCGTCGGGTTCTGCTTTCCTACAACCTAAGTTTCGACCATTGGTTAGACAGGTGGCTGAATTGGTAAAAGATGTACCAGGTATTGTTCGTATTTCTGGCCACACCGATAATCAGAGACTTGATTCAGAGCTTTATCGTTCTAATTGGGACCTGTCATCGCAGCGTGCGGTGTCTGTGGCTCAAGAGATGGAAAAGGTACGTGGCTTCTCTCATCAACGCTTGAGAGTGCGCGGTATGGCCGACACAGAGCCAGTAGAGCCGAACGATACTGAATGGCAGCGTAGTCTCAACCGCCGTGTTGAAATCAGCATTATGCAGGGTGAGCCGCTTTACAGTGATGAAGTACCTGTTATTGGTCAGTAGTAGGCAGAGAGACAGCGATTAGTCTTCAGGTACACATACGTTAGATATACAGACGTTAGTTAGATACACATACGTTAGTCTGTAGATAGCGTCGAAAGCCCAACCTTATGATGAGGTTGGGCTTTTTGTTTTCTGGTCTTCAATGATGCTCTCAGCGGTATTTATGTCGTTTTGAAACCTGCTACTTTTAATAACAGGCGGTTTAATTATCGGGTTAAAGCAACCACTCTTTTCCTTGCTTCACTTTCTCATGTATAATTCGCGCCCTTAGATTTAATATTGATCTATTATTGCTTCAATAACTATGTGAAATGACCTTTTACGTGGTGATGAACCTACTAAAATTTGTGAACCTTATTGGCGTGAAAGTACTATGAAATTTATTGTTAAGCCTCATCCGGAAATTTTTATTAAAAGTGAATCGGTGCGTAAGCGCTTCACAAAGATTCTAGAACGTAATATTCGTACTATTCTTCAGCGTCGTACTGAGTCTGTGGCTGTCTTCAACCGCCGTGACTACATCGAAGTGACGTCTGAGAGCGACAAGTACTTTAAAGAAACACTCGAAGTATTGACGCAAACTCCGGGTATTCATCACTCCCTTGAGGTTCAGCAATCAGAATTTAAAGACCTGCACAATATTTACGAGCAAGTTCTTGAACGAAGCGGTGCTCTTATTGAAGGCAAGACTTTCTCTGTGCGAGCCAAGCGTCGTGGTAAACATGACTTTACTTCTATTGAGCTAGAACGCTACGTAGGTGGTGGTTTAAACCAAGCGGTTGAATCAGCAAAAGTAAAACTGAAAAATCCAGATATTACCGTTAAAGTTGAAGTCGAGAACGAAAAGCTAAACCAAGTTATTGAACGTCATAAAGGCCTAGGCGGATTCCCTCTAGGTACTCAAGAAGATCTGCTTAGCTTGATCTCTGGCGGTTTCGATTCTGGCGTTTCAAGCTACTTACACATCAAACGTGGTTCTAAAGTGCATTACTGCTTCTTTAACCTAGGTGGCCCTGCGCACGAAATTGGTGTTAAGCAAGTTTCTCATTATCTATGGGATAAATACGGCTCATCGGCAAAGGTGAAGTTCATCTCTATCGATTTTGAACCGGTAGTCGCAGAGATTCTTGAGAACGTTGAAGATGGCCAAATGGGCGTGGTTCTTAAGCGTATGTTCATGCGTGCTGGTGGTATGGTTGCAGAACGCTTCGGTATCGAAGCCCTAGTAACCGGTGAAGCATTAGGTCAGGTTTCTAGCCAAACGCTAACTAACCTTCGCCACATTGACAACGTGACCGATACTTTGATCCTTCGTCCGCTTATTAACTGGGACAAAGAAGACATTATCGACCTGTCTCGTAAGATTGGCACCGAAGACTTCGCGAAAGTAATGCCTGAGTACTGTGGTGTTATTTCTAAGAAGCCAACAGTGAAAGCGAAGAAAGGCAAATTAGAAGCAGAAGAAGCTAAGTTTAACTTTGAAGTGCTGGAGCAAGTGATCGAGAACGCTCGAGTTATGGATATCCGTGACATCGAGAAAGAGAGCCAAGAGCAAGCGCCGGAAGTTGAACAAGTTCAAGCTGTTGCTGAGCACGCTATCGTTCTTGATATCCGTAGCCCAGACGAAGAAGACGAAAGCCCACTAGAGATCGATGGTGTTGAAATTAAACATATCCCGTTCTTCAAGCTCTCGACTCAGTTTGGTGACTTGGACCAAGAAAAAGAGTACTTGCTGTACTGTGACCGTGGTGTAATGAGCCGTCTACAGGCACTTTATCTAAAAGAGCAAGGCTTCCATAACGTGAAGGTTTACCGCCCATAGTGGTATAGAGTAGCCGAATATTTTACAAAGCCGTTTACTGAAAAGTAAGCGGCTTTTTTATTTTCTATTGTGAATGTTTTACAGTAGGCAGTAAGAGGCGCGAGTTTGTCGAGTTATCATCATGCTCTTTCTTGAGACTCTGAGATTGAAATGATGGGGTTTAAGTTGGCTTGTAGGTGACCGAAGAAGTGTGAGTATCTGAGGAACTCTGTTACTTTTTAGTGCTATTCAATGGTTCTATTTGTATGTGTTCAGTTGATTATTTGAGTGGGTGTCTGATTCTGTGATTAACGATGAAAAATAACAAAGATTAATTAGCACAGCTATTGATAAACTTGTTGTTATTTTTCTTTGCACATAAAAAAACACCGCCCATAAGGCGGTGTAAACAAATTTGACAGACAGGTCAAAATAAATACAGGAAGTACATGTCTCGTTTCAGTATAGAACTGCAACAAAACATTTGGTAGAACTCTACCCAACTCGAAAAGAACGAGTTTGCAAACACAACATCGCAGGAGCTAAACCAATTGATTCTAGAGAGAATCAAGCCGTTCAGGCTAGCTACTGCGGGATGAAATATAGAATTTCTCTGGCCGCTAGGCAATGGACAAATTATAATGTTTCAGATAAAAAAAACTAATGCTTATTTAGAGAGTACCTATGTCTCGTCGATTACCCCCATTAAACTCGCTAAGAGTGTTCGAAGCCGCTGCTCGACACTTGAGTTTTACGCGCGCTGCAGAAGAGTTGTTTGTTACTCAAGCTGCAGTGAGTCATCAGATTAAAGCGCTTGAAGAATTCTTGTCTTTGAAGCTGTTTCGTCGAAGAAATCGCTCTTTGCTGCTGACTGAAGAAGGTCAGAGCTACTTCTTAGACATCAAAGATATTTTTACATCACTGGCAGAAGCGACGGATAAAGTGCTTGAGCGAAGTGAGAAGGGCGCATTGACCATCAGCTTACCGCCAAGCTTTGCCATTCAATGGTTAGTGCCAAGGCTTGCAGACTTTAATCAGCAAGAACCTGATATCGACGTACGAATTAAAGCCGTTGATATGGATGAAGGCTCGCTGACCGATGACGTAGACGTAGCTATTTATTATGGTCGAGGCAATTGGTCGGGGCTTAGAGCCGATAAGCTTTATCAAGAATACTTGATCCCTCTTTGCTCACCTTCAGTGTTGCTTGGTACCAAACCATTAGAATCTCTAAGCGATTTGGCATGCCATACACTATTGCATGATACTTCTCGAAAGGATTGGAAGCAGTTCGCTAAGCAAAATGGCATCGATGGGGTAAACGTCAATCACGGTCCTATCTTTAGTCACTCAACCATGGTGTTGCAGGCGGCAGCTCACGGCCAAGGTATTGCACTGGGTAACAACGTGTTGGCGCAACCTGAAATCGAAGCGGGTCGTTTGATTGCGCCTTTTGACGAAGTGTTGGTGAGCAAGAATGCCTTCTATGTGGTTTGTCATGAGAAACAAGCCGATATGGGCCGTATCGCCACCTTCCGCGATTGGATGCTAGCGAAAGCGCAAAGTGAACAAGAGGATTTACTCGATGAATAACGTCATCATTGACGGTGAAGACAATCCAATCACCTTTGTCTTTGCACATGGTGCTGGCGCAGGTATGGATCATGAATTCATGCAGTCGGTGGCAAAAGGGTTAGCCTTTAAAGGGATACGAGTGATTCGTTTTAATTTCCCTTACATGATTAAACGTGCTGAAGATGGCAAGCGTCGTCCACCTGACAGAGCCCCTAAGCTGCTTGAAGCTTACCAAGACATCATTAAGCAGTGCGATGCCGATAAGCTTGTGATTGGCGGTAAATCGATGGGAGGGCGTATGGCGAGCCATTTGTCTGAAGTTGATAAGGTGGCAGCGATGGCCTGTTTAGGCTTTCCTTTCCACCCTCCAGGTAAGCCAGAGAAGTACAAAGGTGAGCACTTAGCTGAGTTACAAAAGCCATGTCTTATTTTGCAGGGTGAGCGCGATACCTTTGGTAAGCGTGAAGAGTTTGCTGATTTCGACCTGTCGGATTCTATTCGTGTTGAATTTATCCCAGACGGTGATCACAGCTTTAAGCCTCGTAAGAGCTCTGGTTACACAGAGCAGCAGAATATTGCCTTAACCGTTGAGAAGCTGTCGGCGTTTATCAAAGGGGTACTCGATGAGAAGTAAGTATTTACTCACGTTTGCAGGTATCTCTGGCGCGATTGCTGTGATGCTTGGTGCCTTCGCGGCTCACGGGTTGAAAGCTATTTTACCTGAGTATCTGCTAGGCGTGTTTGAGACGGGTGTTCAGTATCAGTTTATCCATACTTTGGCGATATTGGCGTGTGGCGCTCTGCTGCACATGAAACTTGGCGCTAAATCACAAAAATATTTTTTCATTGCGGCAATTTGCTTTATCATCGGCATCCTTTGTTTTAGTGGCAGCCTTTATGGCTTGGCACTGACAGGAATAAAATGGTTTGGCCCTATCACTCCGTTTGGTGGTCTACTATTTATCATTGGTTGGGGAGTCTTCTCCTTCGCTGCTTTGAATATAAAAGAGGTAACTCAGTGAAACACGTACTACTTTATTGTCGCTCTGGTTTTGAAAAAGAATGTGCTGGCGAAATTCAAGACAAGGCAACACAACTGGAAGTGTTTGGTTTTCCTCGCTTAAAGAACAATACAGGCTTTGTATTGTTTGAATGTTATCAAGCAGGCGAAGCCGATAAATTGGTTAAAGAGATCGACTTCCAATCGCTGATCTTTGCTCGTCAAATGATCGCGGTAGCAGCTGAAATCAAAGATCTGCCGACTGATGATCGTATCTCTCCAATTCTTGAGGCGCTTTCTGAGAAAGAAGGTTTCCCACGTTGTGGCGATATCCGTATTGAAACGCCAGACACCAATGAAGCGAAAGAGCTTTTGAAGTTCTGCCGTAAGTTTACCGTGCCAATGCGTCAAGCTATGCGTGGTAAAGGCCTGATGACAGCGAAAGACAATGTTAAGAAGCCTGTGCTTCACTTATGTTTTATCGCTCCGGGTCATTGCTTGGTGGGTTACTCTTACCCAACTAACAACTCACAGTTCTTTATGGGCATTCCTCGTTTGAAGTTCCCATCAGATGCGCCAAGCCGTTCTACATTGAAGCTAGAAGAAGCGTTCCACGTATTCATCCCTCGTGATGAGTGGGATGAGCGTCTTGCTCCAGGTATGTGGGGTGTAGATTTGGGTGCGTGTCCAGGTGGTTGGACTTACCAACTGGTTAAGCGTTCTATGTTCGTTCACTGTGTTGACAACGGCATGATGGCGGACAGCCTAATGGAAACGGGTCAAATCAAGCACCATATGGTGGATGGCTTTAAATTTGAACCTGACCGTAAGAACGTGACTTGGATTATCTGTGACATGGTTGAGAAGCCAGCTCGTGTTGCTCACTTAATGGGTGAGTGGATCATCAAAGGCTGGGCGAAAGAAGCACTGTTCAATCTTAAACTGCCAATGAAAGGCCGTTACGATGAAGTATTGCAGGATATCGAGAACCTGAAACAGTTCCTGATTGATAACAAAGTTAAATTCAAGATGCAGGCGAAGCACCTTTACCACGATCGCGAAGAGATCACGGTGCATATTCAGTCGCTTTCGAATATCTCACCGTACTAATATTTACATTAGTGTGTCAGTGATAAAGAAAATGCTCCTTTAAGGGGCATTTTTTGTATCTGTAGTTTGGTTATGTGAACGGTGACGTTTTTGGCAAACGGTTTGGTTATCGTCGCCGATTTGTAATTAACTTCTGCGATTGAGGCCTAAAAAAGCCGTAAGAGATCGAGACTTACGGCTACCTAATTCAGGGATGATACGAAGAAGGGTTTATTTAATAATTCAGCGGCAAAACTAGTCAGTTTTACAACAAGAACATCTTAGCTAAAAGTGATTTTATTAAAAGTAAGTGAATGTAAGTAAAGAATGTAAATGATAAGAATTATCATTCAAAGTGTGTAATATTCACGCCTCCTTACTTGATTCTATAAACTATAAAAACACAATATGAAACTTAAAGCACTATCAGTGGCCGTTACGGTTGCCTTGACTTCATTTACTGCCCTTGCTGCAGACGAAACAGAAACCGTTGTCGTTATCGGTTCCGCTCTTGATCAACTTGTTCAGACAGAAATAAATTCAGATATCCTTGAAAAGAAACAAGCAGCGGACATCAAAGATGTTCTCAACACCATGCCTAGCGTAACGGTAGACGGAAACGCACGCTACTCACGTAAAGTCTATGTACGTGGTATGGAAGACAAATTTGCTGTTGTGACCATTGATGGTGCTCGTCAAGAAGGTCAGCTATTTCACCACTCGGGCGATCAGGCGATTGACCCTGCGATGCTCAAGCGTGCTGAAATTGAACTCGGCGGTAACTCAGCACTTTCGGGTTCTGGTGCGATTAACGGTTCATTTAGCTACGAAACCAAAGATCCTAGCGATCTTCTTAAGCCGGGCGAAAGTGTCGGTGCACGAGTAAAAACGAGCTATCAAACGGCTTATGAGCGTTTCGCAACCAATGTCGCTGTGTATGCAAAAGTGAACGACAAATTACAGTTCATGGGTATTGCAAACTACTCAGAAGATGGTGATCTACATATTCCTGATCAGGAAGCTGTAACGTCCAAGCAGGGCGAGCTTAAATCTGGTATGGCTAAGGTTGTTTTCATCCCGAACGATGCCAACGAATTTAAACTGACCTTCAACCGTTATAACGATGGCGGTAAGCGTCAACTTTCTGGTGAGAAGGCCGGTGCACTGTATGCTGATGATGAACACAACTACCACTCACTAAATCGCGATACAGTGACTCTGCAACATGAATACGATGCGGGTAGTGATCTGGTGCATCTGAAAACCAATGTTTACTACAACCGTCAGTACATGGAGCGTGATGCGCTAGTTGATACTGCTTGGGACAAAGACGCGAACGGCGACTGGATTAAAGACGGTAAAATTGCTATTCCAGATCGTGAATATAACGTGACAACCATCGGTGGTGACATTCGTAACATTTCTTGGGTTGGTGAGCATGAGCTTACTTACGGTCTTGATGGTTACAAAGCTGAACAATGGATTGATGCTGGCGATGGCGTTTACCAAAGCGGTTCAAAGCAAGGCGAAATCAAGAAGTACGGCATGGATGGCGGCACGGTTACCGCTTACGGCCTTTACGTGCAAGATATGTATGAGTTCAGCGATTTCCGCTTAACCACGGGTCTGCGTTACGACGTTCACAAGTTGGGCGGTGTTTACACGGGTGATTTTGATCAGCTGTCTCCAAAGTTCAAGGGTGAATACCAAACTACGGATAACCTAAAACTTCGTGTAGGTTACGGTCGTCTGTTTAAAGGTGCATCACTACCAGAAACGCTAACGATGAAAGCAGCACCTGATGTTGACCAGTCTGATACCAAGGCGATGACGGGTAACAACTACGAAGCGGGCTTTGATTACGAGCTAACACGTTTGCTTGCGGCTGATTACGCTATCTTAGGTTTTACGGCTTACACCTACAACCTTGATAATCAAATGCACCCAACCAAGAACAACTCAACATTAGCTAACCAGTATGATGTTGAAGTGTGGGGTGTTGAAACGGTATTAAGCTATGAGCTAGATGCGTTAAGTGTTTACGCTAACCATTCGTACTCAGATGGCGAGCAAAAGAGCCTGAAAAATGGCAAGACAAGCCACATGAATAAAACCGGTATTCATAACTTTAAGGCTGGTTTTAACTACAGCATAAACAGTGAGTTTGTGTTTGGTTGGGATTCACGCTTTGTACCGGGTAATGATTACACGGATGAAGATGGTGATGAAATTAAACGCGCAGGTTTCGCAACTCATAACATCTGGGCGGCTTACACACCTACGTTTGCTAAAGATCTAGAAGTGAATCTTGGTGTCGATAACCTACTTGATAAGAAGTACGCAGAGCATACTGGCTTTGGTATCTCTTGGGGTTCAGATAAGTACACCAGCTACGAAGCAGGTCGTAACTTCAAAGCCTCAATCGCTTATAGCTTCTAATCCACTCTTTACTGCAAGTCATTCTAGAAATAGAAGTTAACCAGTATAAGCGGCATGTTTCGCCTTAACTGAAACCAAAAAAGCCTTAGTTCAGACTAAGGCTTTTCTACTTTCTAATGACTGTGTTTCTAAGTTATTGATTTGTAATCGATATGTTTTATCGGTTAGCTTTTTAGTGATTGAGCTTGTAACGTCGAATTAAGACACCGCTTCGTAGCGAATATCTTGCAGATTGAAACCCAAATCGATGTCTGTTTTGAGTGCTGAAACGAGCTTACATACGCGAGCCGATTCAATATGCTCATCGAATT